>CBFCYF010000128.1:0-4962 GCA_965602195.1 uncultured archaeon
AAAAATGACCTACATCTGCATCTACTGTAGAAAGGAATGGGCAGAAGACTCCGGCGAGTTTAACCCAATCAGGAGGGATATTATGATCACAATCCAGAAAGAGATCAAGAGACGCCTGGGCATCCTGAAAGGTAACCAGCCGGGGGTATGCTCCGGCTGCCTGCCAGAACACGAGAAAAAAGTCAGGGAACGAGATAAAAGACGCATGTATTTCCTGATCCCGATCATATTGATGACCCTGATCGCGGTCTATTACACGACGAGCATCATACAAACACTTATGTTCCTATGCATCATGGCCGCCTTATTCATACTGTTCACACTGATCACATACCTACCTGGTGTCGAAAATGCTGAAAAAAATAAGGGAAGTAGTTAGGAAAGGAAGGAAAGAAGAGAAAAGAGAGAAACACTCCGACAGGATGAGGATGGAGACGGAGGTAATCACGGCAAAACTCTCAGGCAGCTACGACGAGCTGATCGAGACCATAGAACCCTTTGCTTCAACCGTCGTGAAGAAAGAGGATTTCGTTCTGCTGGAAAAAACAGAAACCCTGGACATAAAAGGGAACCCGATCCTCTTCTGGAAGATGGCCTTCACCCCGACACAAATCAAGATCTCCTACTCAACTCCCCCCGGCATCTCAAAGAAGGAACGGGAACTGCTAATCTGGAGGAAGATCATAAAGATACTGTACCTGACCACATCAAAGGGAGTGTATTATCTGGATATGAGCATACTACCGAAATTCCTCCACATCATTGATGAATCCCTGGACGTGTTCACAACACCATACTCCAGGCTGCGGCTGCAATACGAGGACGGTGAGATGAGAATCAATGAACTGAGAGATGAAAACAGGAAAAATACGGGGATACTGGGAGAGCAGAGCATAGAGCTCCACAGACTCAGATCCGAAAACACAACATTAAGGAATAGAAGAAGCCAGCTTGAGGGTATGAGTGATAAGGCGTTGATGGGATTGCTTCTGATGCACCTGAAAAACAACGGCGGAGACATAAGCCCGGTTGAGTTCGCAAGACAACACAAGACATCAGCAGCCAGGGTTGAAGAATGCCTGAATATGCTGATCCACAACAGAAACATCGCACTGATAGAATAAGGTGGGCGGTAAGATGAAAAAAGAGGAAGTAAAGGACAAAGAAGGGAAAAAGCTTAGATTCAGGGTAATCAATCCCAGGTGTCCCACAACAAGGAGGTATATGATAAGAGACGGGGGAGTGAAACAACGGAAAAGATGATTGGAAAAACAAAAACGATAATGGTCGTGGGTGTGCTGGCTGTCGTGGCGTTGATAGCCTTTGCCGCCATGAATTTTCTAGTGCCGGGACCCGGGGAGGAACCTGAACCGGCTACCGTCGCAGGGGAATTCAGTGTCAGACTACTTGATGCAGGAACCCTGGACTACGTTGAGGACTACTACAACCTCCTCTATAGAAACGATAAGGTAGGTAGCAGCTACATGACCCTCAACCTGACAGGGAAAGGTGTGAGCAGGATCGACGCCACATACATCTGGGGACAGAGACCAGCACCCTATGAAGTCTATCTCCTCCAACACCCCCTGCTTGAAGGCGTTAACCACGAAGAAATGAAGGAGACGCTCACAGAGGAACTGAAAAAATACGGCCTGAAACTAAGGCTCGTGAACGTTAAAGACATCAAGGAACTGAAACACTCAATAATAATAATTCCAACCGGCGCAATACCAGCAGGCCTACTGGACACCTTCAAAACCAAAAAAATCTTCATGAACGGAAATGTTGTAGTCTACATAGGCATGCTCGATCTTTTGATCACAGACAAAGGAAACATGGAGAAAAGAAGTGACTCCATCACCAGCGTATGGGACATCAAAATCAACGACATGAAGCATATGGGCACCGGAGCAACGCTGGATGATTTGAGGAGCTCCGACGGATACAATATGAGACAGCAGCTCTACGTCATCAGCCCAAAGATAACCACACTAGAGGACGTCTTCAGGGTGCACAACCTACATAAAACAATGTATGAGATCACGTTCTCAGGCGCATCCGGCGTCGTATTCATCATGCCCCAGACACTTGACCGTGGCTGGAGCAACGGAGACGCAGCAGGAAAAGACATCGCGAAACTGATCACCGAATGCGGCTGGCAGGAACCATACAGCAAGAGGAATTACAGCATCCACCCCACAAACAAAACACACCTACATAGAACAATAACCTTATACAGCGACCCCACAGAAACAGAAACACCATACACCATGGTTAGAGGGATCTTCACCGTCCATTTCACAGACAGGAGCATCGGACGCTATATCATAACAGAAGACATATTCCCGCTGGAGGGGAAAGTCACCGCCCCACCAAACGCATTCCCAACCGACGAAATACAAGTCCACTCCGAGTTCGACGTAACCCGCTACTACCCATACCACACACCACAAAACCGAGAAGAAATATATTCAGCGACCGTAGACGGCATACTAGACCGGAGACTCTTTGAATCCGCCCTGAAAAAAATCACCTGGGATGAAACAACCCAAAAAAAGACCATGGAATGCCTCGACAACATCATGTACGATAAAAAACAGGTACGGGAATGTGAAAAACCCAGCACCCTACTCTTATATATACCCCAGGGGATGGAAAACATATCACTCGAACCCTTCATCAGCAGATTAAAAGAAGATGATGTGGACCGGGAAACATTCTCTGCGTTTATATCGAGTATATGCAACGCCAGAGACCCACGCGAATGCGAAGGATCATCAGATACAACCTACGACCTCCTTTTTGTAAACGGAAGCCTGAAAGACAAAAACACATTCACCCTGACGTTCAATGAACCATACATCATACCAAGATACGTGGGCGGCGGCGACTTCAATATCACTACAGTCGACAGAAAGGAAACCTGCGGAAAAGTGATAAAGAACATCCAGAGGGACATAACAGACGACATAATAAATAATATCTCAGAGTGCGCCGGATTAAACCGAAAAAACCCAGTCCACCTGAACATATACGCGACCCTTGAGAAAAACGGAGAAGAGGTTCTGAGAGAACCTATGGGATCCGTATCCACGACAAAAACGAATATGGTGGCTAAAACAATCAAGATACCGCAGGATGTGGGCGGAGAACATATCCTGAGAATAGTTGATCAGCACGATAATATCCTCGCCCACGCCTACATAAAAATCTCCGACCTGAAGGTGAGCATAGCAAACCCCGAGGATGCAGCGAAAACAAACACCTACGTGTTTAACGTAACACTTGACGGCCAACCATATGCGGGCGTGCAGCTCAAAGTATACGAGGCACACCCAGACCACGGAAAAGACCCACTAGAATGCAAAACCAACACAATAGGTCTCTGCTCCATAAGCAACATGCGCTTCAAACTAAAAAACGGCTCCATGATGGACACATTCAAGGCAGACATCTATATCGCAGGACGAGGCAGTGAACAAGCGAAAACATTCACGCTAAAGAGACTGGAACCGCCGGCGGAAGGAAACAATATTCTGCTGAGCCCCATTATCCTGATGACACTACTTGCTCTCATTGTCATAATCGTGGGTGTAGCCATAGTGAAAAAGAAGCAGAGAGACCGCTACACCATCGACTTCCCGCAGGTTACAATAGAAAGCAGCCTGATCGAGATAACAGCAGAAGAAATAATTAATGCGGTTGATAAGACCAGGACAGGGGGGAGATTTGAGCCGCAGAATGCATCCCAAATCAAACAGAAACTAAGAGATTATCTCAGAGGTAAAGGTCAGCAGGCAACCCTGACCGAAACCAACGTTATCCGGATACTGGACAGGCTGGTGCAAGACGGCATGCTCGTGAAATTCGACGACTACTACATGCCAGCCAAATGGGAGAAAGAAGCGAAACACAAAATAGATTACCTGGCTACATTCCACGAGCTAAAAGAAAAACTGATAGCGCACGGACTCGGATACAGTAAGGTGAATGAATCCGGGAACGCTGATATGGAGATAAAAACCGCAGCCGGCAGTAAATGGGTTTACATCGCCCCCACTGAAATCGATGAAGTGAAAACAAAAAAGATCGCAGACGCAGTAGGGAAAGTAGAGGAGATACTGATCCTGTTCTGGAGTGAAAAACACGCAGAAAACTACAGAAACAAAATTGAAAGAGAACTAAAAGAGGAAGAGATCACACTGTCGATAGAGAAAGAAAAAGGAACCCTCACCATCACAGATATAGGACACCTAAGCCTGAAGTGAAAGTGAAAACCAGACACCTGACAACCAGCATACTCATCCTCGTGGTTTTCATATCAACAGCCACATCACGCAGCTGCGAACACGACGATGAATGTGATGACAGATGCAGAAGCATCTCAGGACAAAAAGCAGTATATGAGGGATACTGCGACTGGAGTGGGAGATGTGATACCGAATTAGATGAATACTGTGACACCGAAAGTGATTCAGGTAAGGACTGTTTCTGTAAGATATTTCGCAGCGACGAGGAAGGTATAGGGGACAGGGCCAGGTGCGTTGATGCGTGCGAATACTATGAACCCAAGTGCAGAAACTGTTGCTCACCAAACAACTGCTGGGCACTGATGGGCGACGTCGAAGAAGGCGGACGCTGTGTCGCACAAAGAGACTGCACATACGAATGCAGATACCCCAACAAAGACCGGTGTATGTGGGGGTGCGGGAGATACTATGAAGATGAAAACAGGATATCTGCATGCTGCAAAAACCCCTGTGACACCGGAGGAGCATGCTTTGAAGGTGAACCGGTGGTATGCTACAGGGCCTGCGACATCTATGAAGGCAACCCCTTCCACCCGAAAGGAGGAAGGTGTGAGGCAACCCCAGACCCAGGATATGAAGACGACACATCATGCTCACATCCAACCACACACTGCCACTTCGACCTAACAGAACTATGCTTCTACCACTGCGA
>CBFCYF010000129.1:0-4932 GCA_965602195.1 uncultured archaeon
TTCAGGGGCACTCTCATTCTCACAGAACATCTGGGAGTGATCCGGAACACAGCAGAAGTCATGGGATCCGCAGCCCATAACCCCCATCTTATCCGTATACTTCTTCTCCCCAAGCCCACATCCAAGATACCTGCATTCTCCGCCGACACTCTCATAGCCTTCAGGGGCACTCTCATTCTCACAGAACATCTGGGAGTGATCCGGAACACAGCAGTAGGGCCTACCCATGGAACCCACCGCACATTCTAAGCTATCCTCGTATGGTTTTTTCCCCGGCCCACATGTATAATTACATTCTCCGCCCACATCCTCAAAAGAATCCTCATAGCCTTCAGGTATGTGATCTGGATCGCAGATCTTTGTGGGATGGAGGGGGTTACTGTTTGGGATGCAACAAACAGCACTGCTAGTCCAAGGATTACCTAATTTTTCATCGCAGCCTAATTGATCTATTACACCATTCACTGTGTATGGTTTCTCCCAGGGATCACATTTAATTTCAGCGACTTCGCATGTCGCCCCAGGTATATCCCAACATTTAAGCGGTATGCACTCTGGATCCGCTGGCATGCCATTACAGCCATCTACATCGCATGTTCCGTCGCAGTCGTTGTCTATCCCATCAGTACAGTATATCCCTTCTTCATTTGCCAGGGATTCCTCCATGTTATAGCCGCCGCAGGAGCAGGAGCAATCCGAACAGTCGTCATCCCAGGCCGTCCTATGCCAGGGACTGCCGCTAATAGCGCAGGCAGCGTCAGAGCAGGTGTAGTCATCGCACCAGCCCTCATATATATACCTGTCCTCTCCCTCACCACACTTCCGCCAGCAGTTTAGGGTATCCTGTTTGTTGCAGTCATCAACCAATGAATCATTCTGCCAGCTTATGTGGTCATTACATTTACTGTCATCGCAGTAGTAATCATGAAACGAGCTGTGCTTCCACACACCATCCAACACACAATAGTGCTCGTAGAGCCCATAGTAGTCAGGGTGTTGACTGCCGGGGTCAGGGTCATATACGCAATTCTCCTCCCCGCTCTCACAGACGTAATCTCTTTCCTCGCAACCGCTCTCATAGGGGTAGCAGTTGTCTTGGTCGTCGCAGTCCTCCTCCTTGGGGTGGTAGCACATGCAGTCGTCTTCGTTGCAGTATCCGCCAAAATGCCGTATATTGCCCGGGGAACAGAAGGGATAGCATGCACCCACATCAAGGTCGCATTCTGCCCCGCAGACGTCTTTTTCACAGGAGTAATTGCAACATCCTTTAGCTACACAATAGTCTCCCTCAGGCAGTATCTGATTCCATTTATTTCCACTGCACATAGGACATAACTCACATTCAGGGTCGTCCCCACATTTATCTGGAGGATACTTTCTGCAATATGAGGCCCTAACTATTATGTCCTTTGTCTTATCTGATCCTATTTGACAGCATTTCTCTTTTTGGACAAAGCATCTCACGGTTTTCGTCACCCCCGCCCCAGGGCCGACATTGCATAAGAATAATGCATTACTACCCTCCCAGGGACTCATGAAGGCGCAGTCAACATCATCTATGCTCGCACCTATACAGTTAACTTTTGGAACCGAGGAGCCGCAGCTCACCATAATGTTTGTGTTCTCCTGTGGCATCTCATCTGAAACAGAGATGGATGTGACAGAAACGCCACAGTCCTCGCAGTCCAGTCGGTCAATGTATTTGTCACAGTCGTCGTCAATGCCGTTGATGCAGTTTTCTGGGGGAGTGACTACATTAACATCTTTGGTGGCGGCGGTGCTAACACCCCCCTTATCTCCGGCAACCACATATATCCTGGCGTCATCCGCCCAGTCGCAGTCTGGAACAACATTGTATGTGCAGGGAAGGGAGTAACCATCTCCTGAACAAAGCATCTTCACATCATTTATCTTCCGGAGGGGGTCTCCTTTCGGGGAAGCGATGCTAACCCGGACCCCGTCGGGGTCGGCGTTTCCCTCCGTGTCTGTGACCGTTGCAGTCACAGTATTATTTTGATTCCTGATTAGGTCTCCTGAGATTATCTCTGCGGAGGGGGGGGTGTTGAAAGAGCAGCAGACCTTCGTAAGATAGGGGTCTGTGACACAGTCCCTGACGTGCGCATTCATGTCGTTGGAGATGGAGACTATGCAGGCATCTGATCCGCAGCTGGTTGAGTAGTAGCAGTCCATTGTCCCTGAATCTGAATCTGCGGATAAGCAGATGTCTATATCATATTTTCCAGTAGTTTTCGCTACATGAGCATTGTTGTCGGAGGACAACTTAAGGGCTACAGCATAGTTGCCGCTGCAACTGTCACCTAAGCCTGCTACGCCACTGCAGCACACGAGAAGAGGATAGCTTGAGCCGTCAACGGTGCCGGCGTGGGCATTCACCTCACCTGACATCCGGAACAGGATGGTATCAGAGCATGAGGTTGCCACCTCACAACTGAGAGACTCAGCGCCTACGGCCACGGAATTAAAAGCCAGGATCAACAGCAACATAACGCTGCAAGCCAACATAGATTTTTTTGTTGTATTTGCCATAATATCCTCTCATAGGTAAATATTTTTTTTAAAATGTTAATAGGGAAGCATCCCCTCTTTTATTCTCCCGCCTGAGTCCAGAAGCCAGTCTCTGGCTGTCTTAAAGTAGATGTTGTATACGTCGAGGTTGTTGCCTACGGCCAGATCCCCGGGGAAGGTGTATACTCCATCCTGGAATCGCCTGGCTTCCTCTACACCCCCACCTACCTGTGACGCACAGTGCCCGGGGTCTGTGCACTGAGGATCAACCCAAGTCAACACTTCTTTGTCTGTCTGTCTTTTAGAGTCGACGGCTGTTACGGTTGTATGATATTTTTTCTCGCATAAGGTGCCGTGGACCTTCCATGTTCCCCGCCAGGTTCCTTTTCTGTTGTCTCCGGCGATCAGAATTAGGTTGATTGTGTCTGTTCCGTCCTCGAATTCGATGTCTGCTGTGACCTTATCGACGCCGTGGCCGTCTTCCACTGCAGCGGTAACTATCATCTGCTCCCCTAGCACAAACTTACCTTTATTCAGGAAAGCCTGGACAACAACCGGCGGATCATCCCAGCAGAATAAGCCAAGCCATGAGCAGGCCACATCAGCCAGCGAACCACCGGACGCCGTAACAGGCACAATTAACAATAAAAACAAGAAACCCACAAAAAACAATTCCCCGGCTTTCATCATAATTTACCTCCAACCTCTTAATGAATTATCCCCCTATTGGACAACAGTATTTGAACTCATGTACACAGCGACAGTCGTAAAGTATAGCATAGTCCTTATTCACTCCATCAACACGTTCAACCATAGCCGCCTTCCAATGTCCTGATTCGCATTCATCGTATCTATCATCACATATCTCGGTCAAAGTCATATCCTTATAGAACCAACACTTGTCATCGCAGATGTTTCCATCACACTTCTTAGGAGTACAATCAGCTTTTGAAGGATAATATATGTACATTCTATAGCCCCATGTTGGCACCTCCTCTACACGATATGCTGCGAATTGATCTCCATTATTATAACATGTAGGGTGTTTTAGGTTAGCCCTAGACGTAGTAGAATATGTACGTTTCCAAGAAACCGCATTGGCTTGACCCATGTTGTTATAACCATAACAAATAAAGTCCTTATCCGCCCTCGTAATCGCATCTATCTTACCTACCTCCTCATACCCCTGCGGGCATTCACCCTCAGAGATTACACAACCTATCCCTGGAACTACCTCCCTTACTTCAAGCGTCCCCACCTGAAATCTGCCGAACTTCACACCCTCCCGGACCATATCACAGCCCTCCCTGTTCTCATCAGAGGTTCCGTAGACCCCAGGGCAAAGACTAGATACATTATAGTAATCTGAATCCCACACATTAGAGTGAACATCCGAAGTCAAATCCCCCCTACAGTAAGGAAGAAGATTCTTGTTTATCAGGCCACCTGAAAGAAGAAGGTTTGCAGCCTTCTTAAGATAAATGTTGGTCACATCCAGATTACCGCCCACATCCAGACTACCTGGGAACACATATTCTCCCTCCTGGAAAAGCCTGTCAGCATCCGAGGCTCCTCCGATCTCTGAAGCACAATGCCCGGGATCAGAGCATGTGGGGTCAACCCAAAACAAAACACCCTCACCTGTCTGCCCCCCCAGGTCAACAGCAATTATTTTTGTGTAATACTCCCTCACATTTAAGGTGTCGTGAACCGTCCAGCTACCCTGCCAGACCCCATCTCTGCTGTCGCCGGAAACCAAAACCAGGTCGATGACGTCCACGCCCTCCTCAAACTCAATCTCCGCCTTAACCCCGGCCACACCCTGATCATCCTCTACCGCAGCAGTCACCAGCATATGATCCCCCACCATAAACTTCTGCTTATTCAGGAAAACATCAGCAACAGCCGGAGGCTCATCAGGACAAAATAAACCAAGCCAGGAGCAGGCCACATCAGCCAACGAACCATCAGACGCCGTAACAGGCACAATCAACAATAAAAACAACAAACCCACAAAAAATATTTTTCCTCTGTCCATCTTACATCTCACCCAGCATTCAATTACAGGCACAGTTAACTATATGCCTCCCACAGTATAAAAACTTATGGTTTTCACTTCATTTTACTCCCACCCCGCCACGTCCCTCACACACATCCGTGCAGGATTCGCCCGCACCTCCCATAAACCAGCAGAAACCATTATACTGGACGCCTGCGCAGCCGCCTGAATCTGCATAGACCCCGGGACATAAAGCTAACAATAAAAGAACTATGAGAATCCCGGGAAGAGATATGTGAGAGGGTCTTAACATCCAGTGAATGTACTACTCCAGTGAAGCATAAATACGCTACCTACTTCCTTGTCTTTTTGTAAACCAGAATGCCTAGGACGATCATAAATACCAT
>CBFCYF010000130.1:0-4895 GCA_965602195.1 uncultured archaeon
TACTTCAGCTCCCTGGGCAAGTTTATCCTCTATCACGCAATTCTTTAGCTCTTTATTGGTGTTATTGTTTACTATGACCTTGGCGATATCTCCCTCCTTGATCTTGTAGATCTCCACCCTCCCTTTACTATAGTTATAGAAGAAGATTATGATACCTGCTATAATCAATAGGAAGAGAAAGACAGACAGAATCGGCAACAAAATTTGGTTGAATCCGTCCTCCTCTTCTACGGCAGGGCAGATATTCCTGTCTAAGTATATCTTTATTTCTTTGCTGTCTTCTATCTTGTTGTCCCTGTAGAGGGCTACTCTGACCTTGCAGGGAGACGATTTTATATCTGATGGTGTCCTGCACGTGAAGCCTATGGTATTCACAGAACCCATGTCCACCCTTCCTGTGGACTTGGTGTCCCTGTGTACTATAATGCCTGTGTTATCCTCTATCTCGATTTTTACCGAGCCCTCTGTTTCATCCCCTCTATTAATGACATCAACATCTATGGAAAGATTATCGCCTGGGCAGTAGGTCTTAGACACCTTATCCGGTACTATCTCTGCTATTCCAAAATAACCTCTTGAGGTGGGCAATATAGGCTGCCCGTTCTTATAGATGGTGGTGAAGGTGACTGATTCAAAAGCATCTATTGTTACCGGCCCATAATACAGTAAAACCGCAGAATCCCACAGGATAGAATTCGATGTGTTAACCTTATAATCCCATGACGAGTACATACTCTTCTTCCAGTTGGCGATCACCAGTTTAGAGGGATAGCTTAATCCCTGCCCGTAGAGGATTCCTGTGGATATGATGGATGGTTGATCTTTTCTGTTGTAGGCTTTCCAGTAGTCGAAGTTCAGGTAATTGCCGAAGTATTCCGTTTCCGTTGATCTCAGGCCGGCTCCGGGGATATAGATGGGGGCTCCGTCGTTCTCCCCTAGCATGGTGTCGAGGTGAATCCTGAGTCCACCAACAACCGCCTCGGTGTTCTCATTGGTGAGTTTTACCTGGATTCTGGTGCCGTTTTCCATCAACTGTAGTTTCTCTTCAACCAGTATCCTCTCAGGGAGCCTCCATCGGGTAATAATGCTGTCTTTGTCAATGTAGGGCATCTCCACAACATAAGGGTCCATATATCCCCCAGTTTCTTCGTTTATGTCGCTGGGATTTTTAGAGTTTGCATAGATTCTGTCGTTAACAATTACGCTTATGAAAGTACCATCCCACGCCTTAGGATAGTTGTAGGTAAGCCTGTTCCAGTATCCGCCGCTTCTTGCACCTAAAGAGAATGTGCCGATACTGTTGCAGGTTTCCACCACGAGATGGATGCCTTTCTCATCATCCTTCAATTCAACACTGCAGGATGCTGGATAGACTAATCCCTGGAGCAACACAACCATAAAAAATAACACTAAAATATCTCTCAGATTCAAATACATTTTACTTATCTTATTAGGATTCCCAGACAAAAAGACAAATTTTACTTGGAGGACATTTCTCCATGATCCCATCTCAGTTTAGCCTTAGGCAGGGAGGTAAGACCCTGAATTCTGTACTCTAAAGCTACTCGTTCACCCGGTTTTAGATGTCCTATGTCCCATACCAACCTATTTCCCTCGGTTATCAAAATCCTGCTCTTGTGTACTGTACCACTGTCCAGGATATTTACTCTGGTACTATCTGCCAGCTCATCAACCACCACAGAGTTGTTCATTGCCTGATTTGTATTGTTGGAAACCTCCAATCTCACGGTATCTCCCTTCCTAAACTTTTTTATATTCACCACCCCTTTTGTTCTTCTGTCTCTGTGATAGCGTGGTTTAAATGCCATCAGTTTTTTATCTTTTCCTGAATAAAGCCTGAACCTGTATCTGTCCTGGCTGTCTTCATGTCTAAGGTTTTTACCCGTAATCCTCCTATAAATGTCTTTTCTCTCGGCTTCCCTCAGCATATCAACAACTTTTCTCTTATAATCCTCCCTTTTTAGATACACATAACAGAACACAATCAGCAGTGCTAAAATCAAAAACAGGAGTGGAATTATTAAAATCATCCAGTTAAATCCCTCCTCCTGTGATTCAACCTTGGTGATTGTGGTTGAATTAACCAGGATGTTTTTTATTTTTTGATCTATTTTTGTACTATCCCGATAGAGAACAGCTACTGCCTTGTATTGTCTATAGCCCGTTATCTTGGGGGTGGCCCAATTGAACTTGATGTTCTTTACTGCATCTCTCTCAATAGCCCCCAGATATTTAATATCCTTGTGAACAACCCGGCCCTCTAAATCTAGGACCCTGAACTCTACCATGTCTCCCTCGGACACATTCTCCCCCCTGTTGACTACATCAACAACCGTGGAGACATTTTCTCCGGCGGTATATACCTTCGTAACCTTATCTGTGACGATCTCAGCTATCCGCAAATCCTTTGAAGCAGTGGATATTGGTTCTCCTCCGCCATATATTGTGCTGAAGGTAATTGATTGGGATGGCTCAAGCTCTACTGGTCCATAGTAGAGGAGAACGGCGGAGTCTCCGATGATGCTTGTTGATTCATTAACCTCATAACTCCATGAGGAATACATACTCCTCTTCCAGTTGGCGATCACAAGTTTGCAGGGGTAGCTTAATCCCTGTCCGTAGAGTATTCCCGTAGAAACAATGGATGCTTCATCTCTTCTGTTGTAGGCTTTCCAGTAGTCGAAGTTCAGGTAATTACCTGAGTATTCCGTTTCCGTTGATCTCAGGCCGTCTCCGGGAACATAGACTGGGGCGCCGTCATTGTCCCCCAGCATGGTGTCGACCTGGATTCTAACTCCCGTATTAACAGCCTCTGTATCCTCATTGGTGAGCTTTATCTGGATCCTGGTGCCGTTTTCCATCAACTGTAGTTTCTCTTCAACCAGGATTCTTCCAGGAAGCCTCCATCTGGTTGTTATGTTATCTCCCTGTATAGCGGGCATCTCCTCAATATAGAGATCCATGTGATTCTCTCTCTCCCTGCTCACGTCGTTGGGATTTTCAGAGTTTGCATAGACTCTGCCATCAACAATTACACTAATGAAGGTACCCTCCCACGTCCTAGGGTAGTGATAGGTTAGCTTCCTCCATCTCCCTTTATATAGGGCTCCCACAGAAATTGTGCCAATATCGTGACAGTTCTCCACTATCAGGTGCGTACCTTTCCCCGCATCCTTTAACTCCAAACTGCAGTGTTCAGAAAACACAATGGTGGAAAATAGTATCATCAATAAAAGTGACAGCAACATATGATCGAAATCTATATGCATTTTAGTGACCCTACCCCCCCAGTGGCTATTGTGCCCCATAAAAATAAAGGGGGTTGGGTTATATAAACATTTCCAGTAGAATCAGGGGTTTACTTCTCCTCTCTGTATCCTCTGAGCAGAGGTCTCAGGAAGAACATTGGTATGACTCCTGTGGCTATAGATATCATCACTGCCAGAGACGATACCTTCATGGCATCTGGACCCGTAATGTCGCCGGCCATCCCGGCACTAATTCCTATAGCTGCAACAACCAGGCCTATCTCAAGCCTTGGAATCATTCCAACACCAATTAAGGTGGACTCTCTGGTGGAACACCCCATGAGTTTTGCTGGCAGACCGCATCCAACCAATTTACTGATGATGGCAACAACGACAAGAAGGATCATTAACTCGAAGGCTTGGAAGAAGGCGTCGAACTCTATCCACGTGCCGACCCATACAAAGAAGAGGGGGATGAAGAATCCGTAGCCTAGGGTTTCCATCTCCTCAATGGCTCTTCTCCTGAATGGTGTTTCCCCTATAAGCAGACCTGCGATAAATGCTCCTGTTATCGCTGCGATCTGTACGGACTCTGCAAAAACTCCGAAGAAAAAGCCCAGGGTTAATGAGAGTGCTATAAATGCTTTTTCGGTTCCCATTTTTTCAAATAAATTGGTTAATCTGCCTATTATCTTCAGACCCACTATCACTGTAAGGAAAAAGAATGCCAGCATTTTAAGAGACAGAACCCCCAGGTTTTCGAAACTTATTGTGCCAGTCACAGCTATGCTGGAGACGACGACAATTACAAGGATCCCCAGTACATCATCTATTACCGCTGCTCCAACGATCGTTGATCCGGCTTTCGTATCCAAAACCTTTGCTTCCATCAGGATCCTGGCAGTAACACCAACGCTGGTTGCAGTTAATACCGCCCCCAACAACATGGCGATATTGAAATCATTAAATTGCCACATACCGATGGCATAGCCGCCTGAGAACGGCAGTAAAACCCCTCCCAACGCAACAAATGCAGCTAATTTCCCGGTCTCCTTTAATTTACTGAGCTCTACCTCCAGCCCTGAAAGGAAGAGCAGGATCATTATACCTACTGTAGCGAACGCGTGAAATATCTCCCCTGATACATCTATTCCCAGGTAGGGACCCAGAAGTTCATGACCGATGATGACTCCCACAATAATTTCACCGATTACTGCCGGCTGACCTAATCGCTCCAAGAGTTCACCAAATAGTTTCGCCAGCAACAGCGCAAGACCCAACTCCAGTAACAATACGACTTCTGAACTCATCTTAAATCAAAAAAATCTTTTATCCACTAATTTTATTATCTGGTCTATGGTTATCTCACCTACAAGCACCTCTTTTTCGACTATGGGTAGATGCCTGATTCTGTTATCCACCATAAGTTTAACCATTGTCTTCAGGTCAGTGTCTGGTTTGTATTTAAACAAACGGGGGGTCATCATGTCCTTGGCATCCTTTACGTCTCTGTAGAGAAGTGACCTTATCCCAAGTGCATCCCACGCGATTTCTTCCCCGAACAATGGTTCTTTTATAGCATCTAAGAGGTCCCTCTCCGTGATTATACCTACTACCTTATTATCG
>CBFCYF010000131.1:0-4890 GCA_965602195.1 uncultured archaeon
ATGGATGGTACACAGCATGAGGCAGTGGTTGTGGACATAGAACATGGCACAGTAGGGGATTTCGTGAAGAATCCCGACAAATGGAGCGGCAGCCTGGACGTTAAATGCATAAACGCCACAGTCGAAAGCGAAAACAACGTGTCCTTCACCAAAATCATAACGCTGCCAGAGGAAGGATACAACGTACACCCCCAAAGCAATTTGGGCAAATACATCTCCATGTACAAGAAACCACCCCACATCGGACAGAAAGTGATGACCATAACAAAAGGCGGATTCCAGAGACTGCTGCTAGTATAAACGGTTGAGTAGAACCCAAATAATTTATTTTTTTTTGGTGTGGGGTTGAAGGAACCCAGTTGTGGAGGGGTATGGTTCGTTGTTGGTTTTAATGTCAGTGGGGATAGGAGGGCTCTGAGGGATGTTATACGCTGTCGGACGAAGGCGGGCTTTATAGCTCATAGCCCCCCAACCTATCACCCTGATTTTACTTTCTTGGCTCCCATCATAGCAAGCAATTCCTTCAGTAGTAGTATAGTTCCTTTCTTGTCCAGGGGTTTATTGTTGTTTCCGCACTTAGGGGAATATATGCATGCAGGGCAACCGTTTACACATCTACAGTCTCTCACAAGTTCAAAGGTCATCTCCACTATCTCAGCAATCAACTCAAAAGCCTTTTCAGTTAACCCAATCCCGCCCTCGAAACCATCATAGACAAAGACCGTTGGCTTCATAGTATTCGGGTGATTTGGTGTGGACACACCCCCAATATCCCACCGGTCACACATAACCTGAAAAGGCATTACTCCAATCATCGCATGCTCAACGCCATGAAGACCCCCATAAAACACCTCCATCATCAAGTCTTCCTCCGACCTATCTTTCAATTTTTCCCTAATATCTCTATCTTTCTTCCTTTCCTGCCATATCTTCTCTTTCATATCCTCTGGGATGGTAAACCATAACCCCATCGTCCTGAAATCTAATGACGGTAAATCAAGTTTCTCTATCCCCACCATTTTATCGTATTTCATTATCTTGTATCTATCATACTGCTCAGTTACTTCTACCTCACCGAACGAAACAGGGAAGTCCCCAACTTTTTTCTTTTCAACCTCCTCTAAAATCATTATATCCACAAACTTCATAGCCTCGGTATAGTAGTCCACATCCCTCTTTTTGACCTGAACAACAGAGTTTTTCAAGTCCATATCCTCGACCATGTATGTCCTGCCCTGATGGATCAGAACAGCCCCCTTATGAGCCTCCCTGTACGCCTGTGTCCTGTCCATTGTCTCAAGCAGTTCCCCGCCACAGATGACCTTGAAAATATCGGAGGAAATATTATCTAAACTAACCGCCTCCGTAGCCCTGCTTGTTCCTGAATAAACCCACCCGTTAGGCGTATCCTGAACCAGAGCCTCACGCCCTAATGCTTTCAGAATGTCTTCGACATTATCTCCAAAATGTATCCCTTCTTCCGACAATTCAATTGGCATCTCTGATGCAGCACACATCAAGTGTCCAGAGACTATATAAGGGTTGGATAAATCAATTATTGCGTGCTCATGTGGTTTGTCGAAGAAAACATTAGGGTGCTTCATGAAATACTGGTCTAATGGATTCTGGAACGCAATCAGGGTAGCAATAGACTCACCGATCCCTCTTCCCGCCCTTCCCGCCTGCTGCCATGTGGATATAACCGTCCCAGGGTACCCGGAGATTACCACACTATCTAATGAACCAACATCTATCCCCAACTCTAAAGCGTTTGTGGAGGTTACGCCTATTAAAACCCCGTTCTTTAGGTTGTTTTCCATCTCTCTCCGCTCCTCTGCGAGATAACCTGCCCTGTATGCAGTGATTTTATCCGCAAGGTATGATTCAGATTCCCTGAGCTCTTTTTTCGACCATAATGCGATTAACTCCGCCATTTTTCTTGAGACAGTGAAACACAGAGTTTGGAGATTATTTCTTACAAAAAACAGGAACATATCTTTTGTCTCCTGGTGGGTGGATAGCTCACCAACGCCATCAAAGTAGGGATTATAGAAAATAAAGTATTTCCTGCCCCTGGGTGAGCCATCGTCGGCAATCAAGTCAAAGCTATGTCCGGTTAACTTTTCGCCGAACTCAATAGGGTTAGCGAGGGTGGCAGTTGATAGAATAAACTGCGGACTGGAGCCATAGAAGTTGCTTATCCTCTGCAATCTCCTCATTAAAAACGCTACATTTGACCCGAAAACCCCCCTGTACCTGTGTGCCTCATCTATTACAACAAACCTCAGGTTACTGAAGAACTTCTGCCATTTATAATGCCATGGTAGAATCTGGTGGAGCTCATAGGGATTGCTTATTATTATCCTTGAAGTCTCTCTGATCTTCGGTCTTTTACCTGAGGATGTGTCGCCGTCATATACGTTGGGGTTTACATTTATCCCACTCAGACTTTCAAGCTCTTTTATCACCTTCAACTGGTCGTTGGATAATGCCTTTGTGGGATATAAATAAAGCGCAGTAGCGCTTTTATCTTGATATAATCTCTCGAAAACCGGGATGTTAAATGCAAGCGTTTTCCCAGACGCCGTGGGTGTTGTTATAATAACGTTTCTCTCTGCTCTCAGACTATTAATTGCATCGCATTGATGCTTGTAGAGTCTAATATTCTTTACTGAAAGATAACTCCTGATGTTACGCGGCAGGTCCTTTTCCAGCTCTCCATAAACCGGATCTCTGGGGGGTAAATCCTCAATATGCTCCACCCGATCCCTATACCGGGAATCGCTTTTAAGGGTACTTACTAATCTGTTCAACATTATCTTTATCCCCACTTCTCACGCAGCTTTGAAAAGATACTTGCGAGCGTAAGTAAATCCTGTTTATTATGCTCGATTATGGGGATCACAGGACCTATATTCCCGGTTTTCATGTATGCCTCATAGAACTCTGGAACCAGGGCACTTGGAACATCATCTTTTCTTTCCACACCAAACAAATGCTTCTCTAATGTTACCAACCTACAGTTAGGTACTTTTTCCCTCCATTCACGCCTTGAGAAGTGAAGTATGTCAAAGTGTGGCCTATTAAGGTCCCCGTTCATTCCGTAATACGCTAATCTCTGTCTCACATAGGGTATATCAAATGTCTTTCCATTGAATGTTATGAAGACACCGTTTTTATTAATGCGAGATAAAAACCCCATCAAAGCTGCCGGCTCCTCTTTTATGTTACGTAGGAAATACTGGTTTAGCAATATACGGCCGCCAGAAATCTGCGCTATGCCCAACAATACAATCGGTACATTAGAAAGACCCATAGTTTCTATGTCAAAAATAATAAAATCATCTTCTCTGTGAAAATCTGAAGTGCTTAAGATTAACGGATGGGATTTGGGAAACCAGTGTCCGATCTGATCAATAATTCGGCAAGTATCTCTTTTGTTAATGATTTTTAACAGCCTTTTAGCTTCAGAACCAAAACGAGGGTGCTCCGTAAGATCCTCGATTGTTTCATATCCCTCCTCTTTCAAAACCCGCTCTTTTACCCCCCCTACACCATGAATTAATTTCAACTCCGATAGAATTTTCTTCCTCGCATGCTCTGGATTAACTGACTTTATGTCTATCCTGTCCTGATCTTCTATATGATAACATACACCTTTTTTAGTTTTGAATTCCCTACCCTCAATTACATCCTCCAGTGCCTTTCCTTTATACTTTTTCAGCAGCCTTTTTTTTAATTTCTCAGCTTTCAGGTACTCTTGAGAGTCGACACCAGAAGGACAGAAGGGGGTAAATTCTTTATCTGTCTCCTCTTTCTTGATAACCTCATATTCTTTGACTTTGCCTACGCTTTCTCTCCACTTTTTACCTATTCTATCAAGTATTGTCTTGCGATTCCTGTTACCTCTTGGCGATTGTAATGTCATCCTCTGGGTCCCGGGGGCCTTCCATACCCGACAGGAAATCATCATATCGCTGATTTATTCTAAGATACCTTCGCGAGCGGCACTCCCCTTCTGGAGTATTTCCATTTTGCCAGCAGGCATCCTTGAAAGCCTGAAAAATTCCTTTCGCCTCGAAGAGTTCTATCATGAAACCTCGCCGTATGCTGGAGGTATAGGTTCGATCCCACTTGACGATTTCCATGTATCGTATGGCAAAGATTTCTTTTTCCAGCCTGTGTTCTGCACCGAACGGATAAGCACACCGAAGTGGCAAATGCTTCGAATCAGTTGGTTGAATGATATTCTCCATCTGCTACCTCCTCATTTCAAGCCGAATGGTTGTAACTCCGTATATCCCAAACTACCTTGGATGTCCATCCAGTCTGAATTCATATCCAAACCCTCTGGAAAATATTGAATCTAAATCTAATTTAATTCAAATCTTAATTAATCAATCAGCTCGCCGGCGCCTCTTTTATCATCTTTTTCTCCCGCTGTACATGCCCCTTCAACGCCTTCCTTAACCTGTCCCGCTCCTCAACCCTCCGTTCCACTCTATTTTTCACGAAGGACACGTGCTTGCACACCGAAGAATCGCAGAGGGTGCAGTGCCATCCCTCCTCCTCGGCCTTCAACAACTCAACGACTCCCTCCTTCCCCCCATCCCGAACCCTGAACCTGAGGTCTTCCCCCTCCCCATCCACCGACAATATCTCCATATTTTTAATATTGGCGTATCCACCCTTATAAGCCAGATTTTTATATTTCATATGAAGAATGAGAAATTAATCATCTATTCAAAAACAGAAAATGAGTCTCAGCATCGCCATAGCCCTCCTCCGGCTCACCGCACTATACGCATCCATCCTCCTCCTCATCCTGTTAACCACAGTATTCTGCCTCGCCCGCACCGCATACAGGATCACATCAACCGATCTTGTCAG
>CBFCYF010000132.1:0-4862 GCA_965602195.1 uncultured archaeon
GGATTATTATGCGCGGCTTTATGGAATCTCCAATGGTGTGGAGAGAAAAAGAAGAATTGGGGAACTCCTGGAATTCGTGGATCTTTCCGGTAGAGTAGATGATAAGGTTGGTGAGTTCTCGAAGGGGATGAGGAGGAAACTGGGGTTGGCAAGAGCAATCATTCATGAACCCGGGGTTTTATTCCTCGACGAACCCTCCTCGGGTTTGGATCCTGAGGCTCAGATAATGGTGAGGGATCTGGTACTTCGGCTTTCTGAGAAACAGGGGGTTACGATATTCCTTAATTCCCATGATCTCGATGAGGTTCAGAGGATATGCTCGAAGATAGCTGTACTCCAGGGAGGTGAGCTGAAAGCCTACGACACCGTCAAAAATTTAAGAAGTAAGTTGGATAAACCCCTTGTTGAAATCACCCTTTCTGACAGAGAAGATGCCGGGAAAGCATTGAATCTCCTGAATTCAGTGGATTACGTATCAGATTGTGAACTGGATGGTCTGAGGATAACTGCCACTTTGAGAGGAGAGAAAACCTCGATGATCCTGGATATGCTGATGAAGGAAGGCATAGGGGTGGAGGAGATAAAGAAGGTCACTAAGTCCTTGGAGGATGTTTACCTGGATATTGTAGGGCATCGGAGGAAAGCAGAATGAATAAAATATTTATCGTTGCAGGGAAGGAAATAAAGGAGCTGGTTAAAAACAAAAGAACGTTTATCACAGGCGTGTTCTTTGCTTTGTGGTTCAGTGTATTCACTTCGCTGGCTGTTAAGGGGGTGGGTTCCCCTGCGGCTTTGAACAACTCAGTTTTCTATCTGGCGTTGATGATCGGGGTCTTTATAACCTATATATTCTCCGGGCAGGTTTTCCTGCGGGAGAAGCAGGAGAAGATTATAGAGACTTTGCTTTGCACACCCCTGAGTTTGAGATCGATATGGCTTGGGAAGGTGGTGGGGGTAGCCCTCCCAGCTCATCTGGTAGCTCTTCTAACAGCTGCACTGGTAGTAATAATCTCAAATGTCCTGTCGCCCTCCCTCTTGTTCCCATCTACCGCTGTTCTTTTCCATCTTTTGGTTGTGGTTCCCGCGTTCATTGCATTTGCTGCGGGCCTTATGGGTTTCTTTCAGTTTTTGCTTGGGATGCGGGAAAACCAGATTATTGGTTTGTTGGTTTTTGTGGTATTATTCGGTGCTCTATCCCTCACCAACAACATAACGAAGGGGGATTTTACTGTATCATGGTCGGGGGTTGGGGTGTTGCTGGTCATTGCAGCGATTTTACTGGCACTCACAACATACTTGACCAGATATCTGAGTAAGGAGAGGATAGTCACAAGTATCTCATGAAAAATATGAAAGCAAAAGTTGGCGGATTGTTGTTGATGTTGGGGGTTGGCTTTTTTGTTGCCGGGGCAATAGGAGTTATAGCAGGGTATTTGACACAGGAGCAAATCCTGGCTGCTGGCGCCTTAGCCCTCATTTTCGTGGGTGCTGGCGCGAGCATGAAAAAGAGATAATAAACAGGAGGTATGGAAATGAAACATTATGTGAAGGTAATAAGGTCGATTATGTTTGCGGTGTTGATTGTTTCGTCGATGGCTACTTTATGTGCGGGCTATCCGGTGTATGATTTAGGCGTTAAGGTGGGTGATTGGGTTGAATATGATGTTGTTGAGGCGGAGAATTACAAGTTTTTTGAAGATATTCATTCCGGCGATAGACTTAGATTTGAGGTCACAGAGATCACTGTTCAGGAGAAAATGTATCTGAACGGTACGGTTGCATTCATGGTTGAGGCTCCCGTTTGTGATGTATATCTCAACGGCGAACATATCAAAAGTAATGTAACGCTGGGTGAGATGATATTATGCCCAAAGGGAGAGGAGCACTGGAGGAGCTTAGACAAGATAGAGGATGTATGGAAGACTGAGGCTCCAAAGTATGGCATGAGCTATGATTCTAATATGACATTTGGTCGGGATACGGTGGGTTTCTCCTCTGCGATGGAGGGTGCAGTCAACGGTGGCGCTAAACAAGTCCTTCATAAAGATACCGGTATCGCCATGGAGTTTGGGAGGTACTTGTATGTTGACGGGAATAGAAGTGGGTATCGCCTGGTGATTAGGGACACGAACGTCTCAGGTGTTCTATCTCCTTGGTACGTCACTTACTGGTACTTCATCGTTTTGGTGGCTGCTGTGGCGGTCCTCGTCTTTGCTGTGTTGCTTAAATGCCCGCGAAGTAAAAAGAAAGAAGTGAGGTGAAAAAGATGAAAAGATACAGTTATACCGAGCTTGGTATGCTCTTTGGAATATTTATTGGAAGCGGAGTGGGAGTAACAGCATTTGCCATTACAAACAATGCGTTATTTTTTACAGTTCCAGGATTTGGGATAACCTTCGGGTTAGGAATAGGAAGCTTGTTGGATAAAAATAAAAGAGGTGAAGAAAAATGAATAAAATGGAAAATAAAGGCGATTTAATAAAAGAAACCCTGGTTTTTCTGGCATTAGTTTTTGGGGTAACTTATGGACTGAATCTTTTCAGTTATCTTTCGTTCGGTCCCTATCTGGAATCTCCTACATCATGGGTGCCTCTTTTGCAGGTACAAATGTTTATTCCTGCCGCTGTAGCGATATTTTGCCTTTACCTTTTCAGGCACCCCTCACTTACAGGCAAGTCTAAAGCATTTTTTTTAATTTTCGGGCTCTTTATGCTGTCAGGAATAGTCGGTGTGGCTGTAAAAAGCGTTGTGCAATATATGTCTTTGATTATACAGGCGCTTGCTGTTATAGGTTTCGTATCCATCATTGTCCTTAACCTGAAGAAGGGATGGAGGGATGATTTAAGATTATCAAGATTATCTTTCGGTGAAAGGCCGGGTTTTTATGTGTATTTTCCTTTGTTTTTTATCGCGCTGTTTGCTGTCAGTGTTTATCTGAATTCATTTTTCGGTTTGGGTGCGCCGATAAAACAAACTGGCAGCATGACACTGATTCTTACAATAATCCAAACTGTGCTCTTAACCATTGTATTAGGATGGCCATTGTATTTTGGTGAGGAATACGGGTGGAGGGCGTATCTCCAGGACAGGATGATTGGAATATTCGGCCGTGTAAAAGGCGTGGTTTTGGTGGGCGTCATCTGGGGTTTATGGCATGCCCCGGTCATCGCGATGGGATATAATTATCCGGGAGAGCCCATTCTTGGCGTTATTACGATGACCTTTTTTACTGTTGTTATCGGTATATATTACAGTTTTGCGGTATTCAAGACCGGGAGTGTGTGGATTGCGGTGTTGCTTCACATAATCACAAATACGGTTGTTCCGCTTTTGTTTATACACATCGCATATGCTGCTGATCCGATATTCTCGTTTGGTATGGGGATTTATGGTATCGCATTTTTAGCTATCCCTGCAGTTTTGATGTTGAAGTCGGATGTCTGGGAGAGTAAAGAAGCATTAATTAAAGGAGGTGAGGAAAAATGATGGAAAACAAATTTTTATTCAATGACAGGATAATCGTCAGGTTTATCAGCCTTTTCGTGATTGGCGCAATACTCTTCACAGGGGTATGGTATCTGAGTTACTACTTTTTACCTGAAGGTCTCTTGCGGGGTAAAACCGGCTCAGCGATTATTGTGGGATCAGATGTTGCACCCACCATGTTTGAGGAATGGGGCACGATTGTGTTATATAATCTTGGGGCTTTATTTTTGGTCGTCTTGGTCAACCTTATCCGGTATCTGGATCGTTTTCCGCTTGGTTATGTGACGCCTCTTGGTCTGATTGCCATGTATGCAGTCTTTCTGGGAACTAACTCGTTTTCTATTCCTATGGCGGAGCGGATGGAGCCAACATTAGCGGTGTTGGGGCGCGGCGGACCCTATGAGATGATGGCTTTCATACTTGTGGCGGTTGCAACTTATAATCAGTCTCGCTTTGCGCTTACTAACAACCCCTACCGCATTAGTCCGGTTCCGCGGATGTCGCTGGAACAGTGGGTTGGGGTGGGGCTTGCAATCGCATTGATTTTTTTAGCTGGATGGCGTGAATCAGCTATGATTATGGCATTATAGGATGTGCAGAATTTGTGAAGTGGGGGAGGGGCGATTAATGTCTTTGGTTTCACAGGAGCATGCGACGGTAACGGAGTGGGTTGAATAAATTGAGGTGGTTTTCATGCAATTAGATGATCGGGATAAGGTGAGTATAAAACCGGATATGGGTAAGGTTAAGGTGTTGGTTTTTGTTTCCTCCGTATTGTTGGTGGTTTCGGTTAATTTATTATATGTGGTTGTGTTGGGGGGTGTTTTTTCGTTTGAAATCACCATCAGTGACTTACTGTTGTCTCTTGTGTTGTTTTTTGTGTTGTTTTTTATGGGGCTTTTGTTGCATGAGTTGGTTCATGTTATCGGTTTTTTGTTGTTTGCGGGTGCTGGGTTTTCTGATATAAAGGTTGGTTTCAAGTATTGTTCCCCTTTTGTTCACTGTAGTAAGGTTGTTGAGGTGGGGGGGTTTAGGTTGGCTATTATTTTGCCTGTGTTTTTGACGGCTGTTGTTCCGATGGTGGGGGGTTTTCTGGTTAATTCTTTTATGTTGATGAATGTGGGTTGTTTGTTGACGGCCGGTGGGTTGGGTGATGTTATTGGTTTTATTTATATGTTGAGGGTTCCGGGTGATGCTTTGGTTTATGATTATGTGGATGAGTTGGGTAGTGATGTTTATTTGCCTAGGGAGCGGGTTTAGGTGCTCTGTTGGTTGGGTGGTGTGAACGTGTTTAGGCGTTGCTTATTAGCTCCAGTAGTTTTTTTATGTCGTTTATTGTGTGGTCTGCTCCTTCTGTTTTTCCTTGGATGTGGCCG
>CBFCYF010000133.1:0-4860 GCA_965602195.1 uncultured archaeon
TGGGGCTAAGCGAAGCGCACGCCCCACCTTTCGCCAGCCTTTCTTAAAGGCTGCTTTAATTCCATCTGATGATTATGTAGGTTCTTATTTTTCTGCCGTCTGGGGCTATTATTTCTTTGCTTGCGGATGAGATGTCTGTTCCTTTAAGTGTTTTATTGTATGGAACCCAGAGTTTCACTGCGCTGCCCTCGCAGACGGCGTAGAAGACCCACTCAACTCCCTGGTCTTTGAGGTATAGGGTTATATGGTCTTTTATTTTTTCTTTTATGTAGTCTCTGCTTTCGTTTTTTAAGTCAACGAAGTAGATTCCGGTTAGATCGGAGAATGTTTTGCCTGTGAATTTAGTGTTTTTTGTTTCGTTTATGGTGCAGTGCATCATACTGATCAGTAGGCTGTGGGTGTAGTCGTTTTTCACTCTCTCGGATTGGGCGTTCATCGACCTGTCATCTGAGAAGCCCGCTATCATAGAAAGGAATATTATTATCGCAACCAGGACTACCACTATATCGAAGGACGAGGACTGTCCTTTTCTGGGTTTTATATTTTCCATACAGTTATTATAGCACATAGTAATAAAATGTATGTAATTGATAAAAAGGGGTTTGTCATATCACCGTTTGTGGTAGTTGTTCTCATATTTTTGGGCTCGGCTATATTCGCTTACCTCACAAGTATCGACTCAAACAGGGCGGGAAGCGTTATAGCTGAGGGAGAGATAAACCAGGGGATACTGGATATGGAGGAGGTGAAGTCAGCTGCCATAACATCAATATTATTTTCTGCATACCAATCCTGCTATGATGTGGGAGGGGTTGGAGGTAATCTATCTGATCTTGGAGATTCCATCACGGAGGGGATGAACAGATACTTCATGGGATTTAGAACAGGGGAGGGAGTGTATCTGGAGGGAAATTTCAGTATGTCCGTGCACGCCACAGAGGGAGGTTATTTCACAGTTAGGAGTGTGTCTCATCCAACTGCCTTCCTGAACACCTCAAGGGTTTCATCTACTGCTAATATTACCGTAGACAGGCTGGTTGATGTCAGGTTTTTCCTGCTATATAATTTCTCCAGGGATTTCAATAAAAAATATTTCCTGGACCATTATACGAGGAGGGTGGTGGATGAGCTTAAAAGGAGCTTTAACATCTCCGTGCACTATAATTTATCGGGTAATTCAACGGTAATCCTGAATGCCTCCGTCGCAGATACAAGAAACCTGGATAATTCCTCATTCATAGCGCGAGAGATATTTGAGGGGTCCCTGGTGAGGATGGCGGAGGACTCCAGCCTGCTGTATGGGAATCTCACCTCAAGGGGATGTGCCGTCACCTTTAAACCGGATTCGATTGTGGTGGGAGGCAGGAAATCCTATGTCAATGGAACCACCAGGTGGGATATTAACTCGACGGTCTCCATTAATGTATCATTCTATGATAGGTCGCTTCTGGAAGAAATATCTTTCGGGGATTTCAGGGTTAATGTCACCTGCCCCATAATCCTGAACAACGGTTCATGGGTACCCTTCAGCTACAGAATTCCTGAGCCTGTCACATTGGGATATGAGATAACATTGACGTATAACGGTAATGTTAGCGGAGACTCAACCAACTATACTGCTGATGACTTCGGTGCTGAGCAGCACCTGCCAGCATATCATATCGTAGCGTAATAATAAAAATAAAAAAAATTGCTTCGCAATTTTTAACTTGTATACTTTCGTATACAATAATAAAAAATGGATTTTTTAGCTGTTGTGGTTCAGCAGGTATTGGTGTTGTTTCTGATGCTTGTGGGGATCATGGTGGGTGATGTGGTGGCCAGCTCTATGTTCGGAAGGATCAGGGGTACCATAAGGCAAATCTCTTATCTGTTGCTTTTCGTAATCTTTCTGGTGGTGGGAAATTATGTCCCTGCGTTTTTAGGGATACCGCATCCGTCTCCCACAGTATCCATAGTACTTTTTGGGTTCTGGGGTTTCCTGTCGGTGTTTGTAAGTAGAGTGATCATCTACCTTACGGATGTCATCAGGGGGCAGATCAATAAAATAGCGAAACGCAGGAGGGCAGAACACGTAGTAGAGCTGAGGGAGGTTATTGATCACCTGTCCCCTAAACTGGAGATGAAATCCATAAAGAAGGTGTTGATGCAATCAACGCCGTATCCGAAGAAGATAGAGAAAACATTTAAGAAGCTGGAAGATAGGGGGATGGAGAAGATGGAGGGGGAGATTCAGGTATATCCCATAAGATTATCGCGTTCCCTGATGGGCGAAGGTCTTTGTGAGGATGAAATCCTGGATGTTCTGGTAAAGATCCTCGGGATACAACCAGAAAAAGCTGTGGGGATAGTTAGGGATTACCTCCAGGTGTGATGGATGTAGATGGATAGGAGGATTACGGAGGTTATTAATATGATAATAAAGATCAGGCCGGTATATTGGGGCTCCCTTCTTTTCGCCGTAGCCCGAGTGTATATGTCATCTACTGTATCATCCACGTAGTTATCCACAGCCTCCCTGTTGGACTGCATGACATTAAGGTTTCCGTTCACAGCATTAGAGTATCTCCTAAGAGAGTTGATAACATGATTTCTTGTTTTTATGGCTGAGTTATTCTCCCAACGGTATTCCTCAAGACAGTTGATTATTCTCCCACATAGGGTGTTGACTTCCATCAGTTTGTTTATTGTTTGGTTCTCGTAACTCCTGTAGCTTCCACATTCTGTGGGTGAGATGCTGCGGATGCTTTTATTTAGATACAACGCCATGTTGTAGGCTGAAACGCCGACGTCTTTGGAATCTGAGGCCAGATCTTTTATCAGATAGGTGTCCTTAAAACCTGCGGCTGTAAGATGCCCACCTAAGCCGCTTAGTTCTGATGAGAGGAGGTTGTAGGATTCAGAGAAACCCAGCCACCCCCAAACAGACCGCTCATCGTAATCCCTGTGGATCAGCCATGCTGTTGTTATCGTCTTCAGCAGTTTTCTATCGGTTACGGGTGTTGTCTGATCATCCAACAGCAGAGAACCACTGTACCCCATATACTTGGAGTAATCAATCCACCAGAAGGTCTCATTGCAGTAACTGACCTGAGTTATATTCGAGACCACCTCATTGTATCCCGCATACACCTGCGCCCCGGCTACTATTTCATCCCCTGCTGCCGCCCCGAAAGACATAGCAGGGAGGATGATGCAGAGCAGAATATATAACCATCTCATTTTTTTCTTCATAAGGTAAATGCAGACGGACATATTTTGTTTATGATACATTCATCGCACTTAGGTTTCCTTGCCGTGCATGTTTCTCTTCCGTGGAAGACCAGGATGAAGGAGACACTCATCCAGTCTCCCCGGGGGACAATATCCATCAGATCCCTCTCTATTTTAGCAGGATCCCTCTCCTTGCTCAGACCCAGCCTGCCTGAAAGCCGCCTCACATGGGTATCGACCACAATACCCTCAACAACACCATAACCCATCTGCAGGACAACATTAGCTGTCTTCCTGGCCACACCAGGCAGCTTAACCAGTTCATCCATTTTGTCGGGTACTTTCCCATCATATTCCTCCACCAGAACCTTACATGTATTTATGATGTTCCTGGCCTTGTTTTTATAAAACCCGCTGGATTTTATCTCTTCCTGGAATTCCTCCACATCCGCACTCGCATAATCTCGTGCCGCATGGTATCTCCTGAAAAGTTTCTCTGTCACAGTATTCACCCGCTTATCAGTGCACTGAGCCGAAAGTATCGTCGCCACAAGAATCTGCAGGGGATTTGAGTAATTCAAAGCAGTCTTTGGCACAGGATATTTCCTCTCTAGGATAGTGATTATTTCCTTCACTGTCTCTCTTCGGTCACCTGGCATTTTCTTTTATTTAAAGGGATATAAGAGCTTACTCAGATATACTTTAGTATATGATGAAAAAAGCCGTGATTCTGGCAGCCGGAAGAGGGAAAAGACTAATTCCGTTAACTGATTTAATTGCTAAGAGCCTGCTCCCCATCGATGGAAGAGCCATGATTGAACAGGTAATTGAGAGCCTGGAGTGCGCAAACTTCCAGGAGATAGTGGTTGTCAAGGGATATCTTGGGGATCAAATAGTTTCCTTTATAAAAGACCTGGATCCAGGCCCCAGTATAAAATTCGTGGATCAGGAGAGACCTATGGGCTCTGCGGATGCCATAAAGAGAGCCCTCCACCTCATGGAGGGGGATTTCCTTGCCACAGCCAGCGACTCCCTCTTTCCATGCCCACATATAAAGAAACTATGGGATTTCCATATAGAAGAAGGATGTGATGCAACCCTGAGCCTGAAGAGGATTCTGCGAGATAGGATACCCTCATCAAGCACCGTCTTAACGGACGGGGAAGAGAACATATTGAGGATTATCGAAAAACCAAGGGATGAGGAGATTCTAGGGGATATCTCATCCTCCCCACTGTATGTATTCAGTCCCGCTGTAGAGGCGTACATGGAAACCCTTAATATGTCTGTGAGAGGAGAATATGAGATCACCTCAGTAATCCAGGAGATGATAGATAACGGTTTAAGGGTGAAGGGCCAGGTCACCGGGAAGTGGTCGCATATGACGGATGTAGGGGATTTCCTGAACCTGAATTTCCCTTATATGAAGAGAGTTCTGTAAACCTGGGGGGGCAGTATCAGGATGCTTGTTTTATGCAGGTGTCTCTGATTCCCGGATCTGTGATGTTTTCACATATAGTGGGATCTTCTTGCGCTATCGCCGCCCTCCAATAGCACTCATCCCTCCAATCGATGTTCTCCATGTATCTGCAGAGGAAGAGGTATCCAATATCTGAGATGGAATCATAGCAATCATCCCTCCACTGC
>CBFCYF010000134.1:0-4788 GCA_965602195.1 uncultured archaeon
CATGTTTTTCTCAAAGAAGTCGGTGTTGAGGTACATGCTTAATTTCATAATTGCGTCGAAGTTCTCTGTAGTGACCGGGAGATCTAATCTCTCAAGTAATGTCTTGGACGCATCTTCTGGCTCAACAATCTCTCTCTCCAACGCATCATTATATGCCTTTCTAGCCTCTTTTAAAAGTTGCCTGCGCTCTTTTCGTGGAAGCCCCAAAGCACCCATGATACCTCCTTCAAGTTCACTAGAATCAGATGTCATATCTCTGGTCAAAACTTTCAGATCTCTTTTTCTTGCACGAGAGTATTCCCTTGCATCGTATTCCTTTCTATCTGACATCCCGCCGAAATCTGATACGTAATATACCTCCCCTTCATCAGATAAGATGAAGTTCCCAAGATGTGCATGCGTTGGCGGTTCTATGTAGCCATATGTGTAATGGGTGCTGCTTAAGACTATCTTGTTTCTGTGGAGTTCTCCAAGTATGCGGTATGGTTCAATAACCGCTGCTTTGATTAACTCCTCTCTGCTCTTGCCAGTACGTTCCGCAATGTAATCTATATACTCTCCGTCTATCTCGCCCTTAACTCGCGTTGCCCCTAAATCAATATCCATATACCGTTTTCCCTCTGGGGCAGCAAAAAGTATCATCCTCGGGCCTTCTTTTTCATAGGTGTATTCTTTCCCATAGAAATGGTATTTGCCTGGAGGGAGTTCAACCATCATGAGCGGAGGGAACATTGAACCTATTTTTTCATATAGTTCCTGTGCTAATTTGAAATTTTTTATGGTTACGACCTCACTATCGTATCTTTTTTCACCTGGATGTTTGGGGTTGATCAGACGCAGAGTCTTATTACCTGGAATATAGACCCACATAGGGAAATTAAATCGTCTGAAACCGCCACTGATTCCAGATACTAGTCCTTTATGTGGGGTAGATTCATTCCATTCGGCGAGCATTGGCAGGGGCTTTGTTGACCAATATCCCCCATCTTCATGTCTTTGGGCTATCACCGTCTCTAGGAATCTCTTGCCGGTTTCGCCGACAAAAGCTCTTTTTTTGAGGGGCAAGTAGCGACATAATGGATCATTGGTTATTATTGAGCCTTGGAATCCTCCATCTTCGGAGTAATAATCCCTGCGGCTTAAACCACCGCCTAAGTCTTTGGATTTCTCAACTCCCCCCGCCTCCTGGGTCTTCCTGATTTCCTCTGCGAATCTTTCCATGAATTCATCAAGTTCTGAGCTTTCCTTTGATGGAACTTCATTCTCATGTTTTTCCTTGATTTCCCCTACATCATGCTTCTCTGCTTTTCCTTTCCCTCCAGAACCTAAGCCTTTGGTTTCTGTCGGGGCGGAGACCGGGGTTTCCCTATCCTCACCACCTAAATCTCTCACAGGTTCTTCTGTTTCCTCTTTCTTTTTTCCAAACCTCTTCTTTTTTATCTTTGGAATAGTCATCAGACTTGGAAAAACACCCCCTCCAACCACACCCTCTTTATGGGCTTCTTCCATTGCCTCAACATCTTCCTGTAGTTGACTATGTTCGATTATCGGAACTCCCTCAAATCCTTTTCCTTCGATTTCTGTCTGGGTGGGGGATTGGGGCTCTTTAATCGCCGTCTTTTCTGTTTCTTCGTCAGTTTTTATCTGGTATACCTCTATCTCCTCTGTTTTTATCCTGCTTTCTCGTGTGTCTGCGTTGAATGCGCTGGAGTATATGCCTTTGGTTTCGCCGAGTTTTCTCAGCTTAACCTTAACTTTTTCGAAATACTCTGTATGTTCTGCTAGATACTCCTCCAACTCCGGGTTGTTTGGTTGTGTTGTTGATATGTAAAATCTCTTCCCTCCAAGGGATTCCCCGAAGTCTTTGAATGCCTTGAACATCTCTTCAGCTGATTTATCCCCTATGTGATAGGTTTTTGTGATCGCCAAATCAGATAACACTACTGCAGGATACCCTCTCCCAGTTTCTGGATTTATGTTACTCAGATCCTCGCAGAACATTATACCCTCTCTTCCAATCCTCTTCGTGGGCATATCCTCTCTTTTGTTGGCAACGTTAATGAAAGAGGTTCCAGGGTCTAGGACCATCCTGGGGGCTGCCCAGAAGTCCACACCCTGATAGTCTCCCTCTCCCGGAGGAGAGGTGCAGTCTCCAGCGTCTCTACCTCCGAAGATAGTGTCTACAGTCTTTCTTGCTTGTTCGAAGATGAGGGTTCCCTCTGAGGGTATGAATCTTGTAACATTCTTTGAGAAGCCACGTATCTCCCTACCTAGCTTTCCGAACTCTTCCATCCTATTCTCAGAGAGCACTCCATGTGCATTCCTATCAGAGAGGTATTGGTTAAGTTGACTGAGACATGTTTGTGCATCAGATATGTTTGTTATTTCCTTGGGTATGTGGTGATAATAGATTCTACGGCGTTTCTCTTCAACAAAGTCAAGTAATTGATTATATGATGCCCTGATTGCTTTATGTTTGTTTACATCTTCTTTCCGTATGGATTGCATCTTTTTTGTAAGTTCCTTCACTTCCTCAGTGAGGGCCTTAAGGTTGTTGGCGGTTATATCCCCCTCATCCAATACCATAAGTTCCTTAAGCTCTTTTAGACGTATACCTGTTTGTTTTTCCAATTCAGTTATCTGCCCCAGTGTTTCTGGGGTTTCCTCCACTGTAAAGAAGCTCATCACTTCACTGGTTTTTTCTATTATCTCATTCTCCTTCTCAGTGGGTATTTCCTCTGCTTTCTGTGCAACATTTACCTTACGTGACCATACCTTCTTCTTGCGCAGGAATATCCTATCTGTGTCAAACCCGATTTCCTTCATATCCCCTACAACATCTTTGTGTGCGGTGTACAGGTAGCCGTTGATGTTGTGGATGTTGTTGATCAGATCAGGGTATTGAGTCAACTCAGATAGGTTTTTAAGGACATCACGGAGCAGGGATATACTCCATCCCTTTTCATCTACTTCCTTCTTCGGGAGAACACTCTCGTCGAGCCCATTCTCTCTAAATGCACTCCTGCATGCTTCTAAGAGTAATTCATTCACATCTTCCATCCGCCCGCTCGTGAACAGATCCCAGTCCTTCCGTGTTTTTATGAGCTCGGATGCAAAAGCCATATTGTTGGCGCTTCCACCGGATTGTGAATTGATTTTTATGATATTTTCGAGAATACGATCCAGTATCTTGGTTTTATAATCCTGTGACCTTAGTTTCTCTAACTCAGCATTTTTGATGGTAACCAATTTCTTTTTCTCATGCTTCGGGATCTTCGTATCCTCTCTGATCTTTTTGATATTCTTCTCTAGGATGTTTTCTCTCTCATCCACCCGTCGTTTCAGTTCATCAGAGGCTTCGTATTCTTCTGAAAGACTGAGTTTGGATGATATAGTCCTCCAATACTTTATTTCACTCTCACGTCTCTTTGGATCCTTTGATATTTCTGTTAATATTCTCTTGAATAGCACCTCCCTCGCATATGCGAAGTTGGCAGGTAAATCTAGTTTGCTTATCATCCCGGCTACCTGCTTGACTGCGTATTCAGCAGATATTTCCGCGATTTTAGTGTCTGTTTCCGCAAGGGAGGCTATGATATCCCGTGCATTCGTGAGGTTTCTTATGAAGGTTTCTTCTGTGCTTATTCCTGCTATTGACGCGATTGATTGGGTAAATCCTACTGCAGCCCTAGCATCCTTTTCTATGAGAGAGGCTATGATATCCCTTGCATTCGTGAGGTTTCTTATGAAGGTTTCTTCTGTGCTTATTCCTGCTATCGACGCGATTGTGTATCCCACAAAGTTGTGTGCAACCAAGTACTCTTTTTCCCTGAGGGAGGCTATGATGTTCTTCGTTTCCCTGAGGTTTCTTATGAATGTTTTTCCTGTGCTTTTCTCAGCTACAGGCTTGATTACAGATACCGCAGATATTTGCGCGATTTTAGTGTCTGTTTCCGCAAGGGAGGCTATGATATTTTTCGTTTCCCTGAGGTTTCTTATGAATGTTTTTCCTGTGCTTTTCTCAGCTACATGCTTGATTGAATGTCCAGCGAAGTTTCGTGCTGTCTCAGTGTCTGTTTTTGCAAGGGAGGCTATGATGTTCTTCACCTTCTGGAGATTTCTCATGAATGTTTTTCCTGTGCTTTTCTCAGCTACAGGCTTGATTGAATGTTTAGCAAATTCTATCATAGCCCAGTCATCTGTTTCTCTGAGGGAGGATAGTGCATGCAAGCTCTCATTGAAAAGTCCACCTCTCTCCTCCTCTTTGAATGTCTTTAGGGCATCGACTATGGATTTGATTGAATACTCGGCGAAGTCTAGTGCAGCCCAAGAATATGTTTCTCTGGTTCTAGCATCTGTTTTCACGAGAGAAGCCACTAATTTTTCAAGCTTTGCAAGATTCTCTTTCGCCTCATCCAGAGATTTACTCCACTCCCATATAGCATCACATCCCCCCCTAAATTCCTCCTCAGCGTATTCGTTAAAAAATGATTTGAACGATTTCACAGCCTCATCCACTAACTTATTGAATTCCTCTCTTTGGGGAATCACCGCTGTTTTTTCTTTGGTTTCTGCCTGGGTGGGGGCTGGTTTTCCTTTTTCTTTCGAGACAGTTTCTAATGATTCCTTATTTAATTCTCTTTTCTCTTCTCGACTTGCTTTCACTGTTTCATATCTCTCCACCCCCAGATAATTCATATACTGGACAAGTGTATCAATGTGGTTTACTGACATATTAGGCTTAGAGTTAGCTTCAAGGAACCGTATCCTACCGTTTCCGTCTGCCAC
>CBFCYF010000135.1:0-4681 GCA_965602195.1 uncultured archaeon
AAGGTGTGTTTCGCTTTCGCTCAAGCACACTGAATGAATTCAGTTCAGTGGGGCTGAACGTAGTGAACGCCTCACCTTTCGCCAGCCTTTGAAAAAGGCTGGTGTAAGCTGGCTGTGGCAGTTTATGCCGAGGTGGCAGAGCCTGGACCAACGCGCTAGCCTGGAAAGCTAGTCTTCCTCTGGGAGACTTGGGTTCAAATCCCAACCTCGGCGTCAAACTTTCTTTGGCGCAATTCATGTTTAATTGTGGAGGAATAAACGCCTAGGATACAAAAGAGAGTTATATTATCAGATCCAGTTCATCCGGATTCAGGATTGGTTTCTTGAAGTGGTCGTCAGCTATCCGGGGACATGCTGTGTTTATCCAGGCGTCGACTTTATAGGGGAGTAGGTTATCGGGGTTTATCTCGCCGCCGGCAAACAGGAAGGCTTTTTTACCTGATTCCTCTATTTTTTTCTTTAATTTAAGTGCCTGGGTCAGGTTGAATTGCCCGGTTTTGGTTGAGATCAGGATGCCGAATGTTTCGGCGTAGAGGGCTCTTGTGATCCTGGCTTTCTTCTTACTCATCCATCTCCTCTTTTCTTCCAGAGTGATTTCATCCGCGGTGTTGGAGTAGGGGTTTGCTATGATCACCGTCTTGTTTGTTCGGAGAGAGACCCCTAGGGGATGGAATCTCCCTGAGCCCACGTAGAGGAAGCAATCCACTTCTCCTTCAATATTTTTTGCGGCCTCCTGATTGCAGCCGAGGATCTGTCCCCCGAGGATCACTTCCCTGCCGTGGTGCTCAAGAAATTCTTTTGTTTCAGTTAATTGATTCAGGTGTTGGGCTGTTGTTAACAGACCTATCCTGTTGCAGTTCTTAAGTTTACTTAATGCCTTTCTCACGGCAGGTATCACATCTTTTTTTGAATAGCAGGGTATATGGATTTTCTTGATTCCAGCCATTTTTTTTATTGAATCATAAAGTATAGCCATATTTTATAATAACCAGGCTTTGTAGAAACCCTTTGATGAGGGTTTCTACTTTACTTATTGCCTTTTAGCGGTTATATGCTATTAGTTCGAGGTAGCATTCGTTTCTCTTGATCCTGTGTTTCCTGCTCTGGGGAGTGGTGTGATGATGGTTTCTATTTTGCTTCGCTGGTGGTATGTTTCCAGGGGGAAATCCCGTTTCAGTTGTCGTCTTAGTTTACCTTTGGTTTCATCCAGAGGCTTATCCCAGGCTGAACTTGCCGGAATAGTTGAGTACACCTTCATCCGCCAACCACCCCACCAAATCCCTAACCAGCTTTAGATACAGGTTACAATAAGTTAACTTGATTCGTGGTGAGGTACCCCCCATGTGCAAGAAATTTACGATATGGAAAATTGAAAATTTTTCATAAATTACAAATCCGAAGATTTGTAATTAGCAAATTTCTTGGTTAATGGAAAAATCCTGATGGATTTTTGCAAGCAAAGAGCCCAGAGGCTCTTTCCTATTATGAAGTATTGCTATACTTTATAATTCAATTAAAAACACATAGGAACCTCACTTAAAAAGGTTTTCTACAAAGCCAAATAATTAAAAAGAACCCTTAAGTTTAATACTATGGAGACGATTACTATAGCCGTAAGCCTTTACTTCCTCGTATTGCTGCTTATTGGCTTATACCTGAAGGGGATAAAAAACGAAGAAGGTTTTATCCTCGCAGACAGGCAGATAAGATTTCCTATGCTGATTGCAACAGTAGTTGCCAGCTTCTACGGAGCTTCGGCGGTTATCGGAGGAGCAAGCATAGCATATCAAACCGGTCTTGGCGTATTGTGGTTCATGGTGCCATTCTATCTCGGAAACATCCTCCTCATCCAGGTTCTGCCAAAAATACAGAAAGAAAAAGCATTCACGTTACCTGACTTCCTCGGCAAATTCTATGGAAGCAAGACTGTTGTTGCCGCATCAGCAATACTAGCTGTACTCTGCCTGGTCCCGGAATCAATAATCGCCGGAGGCAAGATACTTGAGCATACAACCCCACTGCACCTGGAGCACGCAATGTTTCTGGTTTCCGCCATTATCATCCTCTACACCCTGCTTGGCGGAATGCGATCCGTAATTATCTCGGATCTGCTGCAGTTTAGTCTGATGCTTGCGGCATTAATACTCCTTGTGCCCTATATGCTTGCCCCAGCCAACATGCAATTTGAATCACTGCCCGCAGAATTCTGGGACCCACTCAACTACTTCGGCCAGGAGACCCTGGTTTGGTGTATACTACTGTTTTTCCTGCCGATTACCTCCGCCCCCCTGTATCAAAGAATTTTTGCTTCAGCAAAAGGAGTTGATATACGGAAGGCAATCATTTACTCAGTGATTATATGGATTGCCATAGACGCAGTTGTGCTTTCATCAGGGTTAATCGCCTCAGCAAACTATGAGCTGGATGACCCGGACCAGGCAGTCTTTGTCCTTGGATCCCGTCTGCTTCCGCCGGTTCTACAGGTGATATTCTTCATCGGCTTATTGTCTGCGATAATGAGCACCGCAGATTCATTCCTGCACACAGGGGCAAGCAGCCTAGCCCATGATGTTTATAGGAAGGCTACTGAATGCGGAGAAGCAGAAGTAGTGAACATGAGCAGGCTCCTGGTTGTTGCCCTAGGGGTTATGAGTCTGCTTCTAGCCCTGTATTTCAAGCAGATCGTCCCCGCCCTGATATTCCTGTTGACTGTGTGGATTTCAGGCATCCTAGTTTCAACCCTCTCCGCCCTCATGAATTTCAGATTAACCGGGTCCGCAGCATTTTACTCCATAGTTTCCGGGTCCGCAGCCGCGGTTGTATGGAAAATTTTTCCGTTACTGGAAGTAGATCCCCTGTTCATCGGGTTAAGCTGCTCTCTACTTGCCGCTGTTGCAGTAAATAAATTAAAGTGAATCCAAAGGAGATTGAAGCAGTAATGCTCGTAGGTAAAAGCAAAAGAATAAAAGATAAGCCCTTTATTGAGGTGAGGGGGAAGAAACTATTTAGGTACGGCTATGAAACCCTGGAAAGGGTTTTCAGGGAGGTTCTTATAGTCTGTGAGGTGGGCCTTGAAGGTAGATTAGAGGGATACAATACTGTGGTGGAAGATCACGGTATAGGTCCCCGGGGGGCTATATATGAGGGGGCGAGGAATACAACATCCAGCTACATCTTCGTTGCAGGATGCGACATGCCCTTTCTAAGTGAGAAGGCCTTGAGGTTTCTCTGTGATAATGTCGGAGTGGATGGTGCCGTCCCAGTATATGGTGACGGCAAACTGGAGCCCCTGCATTCAGTTTATAGGAGGGAGAGAATCCTCGAGCTGGATGTCCCAGATAAAGGAGGGAGGATATCAGATATCATACGGGAGATGGATGTGAACCTTATTTCTGTAGATGAAATCAGAGAATACGACCCCAGGTTATTGACGTTCAGAAACATCAACACCAAAGAGGACATAAATTCTATGTTGAGATTTAATAGTTTATACCTATAATGATTGATAAGGATTGATTAAACCGTAAATGGTGTGATAAAAATGGATGTAGAAGGATATGATATGCCGGATGACTTGTATTACCACAAGGAGTTTATGTGGGCGAAAGTAGATGGGAGCACTGCAAGAGTAGGTCTTATAGATTTTGCACAGAAGATGTCGGGGGATATAAGTTACGTGGAGATGCCGTTTGACGGCGACCAGGTAAGCCAGGATGATGAGGTAGGCACCATAGAGACAGGTAAATGGGTTGGTAAGATTTTCGCTCCTGTTTCCGGGACGATAAAGGCTACGAATGAGAAGCTGTATGATGACCCGACTGTAATCAACAAAGACGCCTACGGCGAGGGTTGGATTTTTGAGGTGGAGATGAGCGACCCAGATGAGCTAGGTAATCTGATGAAGATTGATGCAGCAGTTGAGTGGGTGAAGGGAGAGATAGCTAAACATGACTAGGGATTTTTTTTATATTAGATTATTTATGGCATCGTGGAGCGGGAGATTCAGCTGCAGGGTGCCATAGAACCCCCACTATAAAATAAATCTCTGTCTTACAGGATTTATTAAGAGGGAACCCTAGATTCCTGCCACACACACCCAACATCATAAGACTGCGTTGCTATTTTCTTCTGCTGAGCATCAGTATCAGAGCAAATAGTATTGAGAGGATACCTATTATGAGGAACCCAACACCTCCGCTTTCAAAGAAGGTTGTATCCAGGAAAACAGCTCCGCCGTACATAACGAAAATCGCCCCCATCAGAGCAGAAGATAACACTATTGAGGTGTGTATCAGCTCACTTTTTGCGTAATTAACACCTTCCTGCACACCCCTAAATATACCCTTCTGCAGTATCTGTGCATTATACTCGACTTCACTTCTTATATCCTCCTGAAATCTCTTGACTAGCACTACCCCGATGTCTTCAAATATACCTAATAGTTGCTTGATCATCTTAAATTTTTTTTTATTTTGAAAGCAACTTACCTAGAATAAGCCCCCCGATGAATGCTCCCCCAACCCACGCGAAGGGTTTTTTTCTTATTTCTTCAGCGGTTTCATCTGCTTTTTCTTCAATGGTTTTCTTTGTTTTATCGATACTACTCACGGCGAGTTTAACGTCTTTAGCTATCATACCTCTTATCTCCTTCTCCAGTTCCGCATCAAGAACCCTTCTCTCT
>CBFCYF010000136.1:0-4676 GCA_965602195.1 uncultured archaeon
CCTTCAGAAAGGTTGAAATGAAAGCTTTGCTTTCATTTATCAAATTTCGCCTAATGACGTTCCTTCGGAACGTGATTTATTGCGAATCTTCGATTCGCAATATGCGAAATTTCATATCATCACAACGGGTATTGAGGGGTCTTGTGACCCCTCAGAACGCATTACAACAAACCTAAAAACACCCATTCAGACTTTATAATACAATAAAAAAATGTTGGATTATCGGATAATCACATCAGGCATAGCAGCATTGTTGATAGTAATACCTTTTGCGATGCTGATGTATATGCTTTTAAGGAATAAGGGTGAGGCAATCCTCTGCATGGAGTGTCAGCAGTGCAGGGCTGTCTGCCCGGTCCTCCAGAATACAGATGAATATGCTGGACCCATAGATATCATGGTGGCAGCGAAATCAGGGAACTACTCCAAGGCATTGGAGAAGAATATCCAGCTGTGTTCCGCATGCGCAGCCTGTATGGAGCGGTGCCCCAGGAAACTTGAGGTTGATGCATTGATCAGGGAGATATCCCATGATGAGATGGACAACATATTAAGCAGGAGGACGTTGGATTACATGCAGAAGATACCTAACCCTAAAATGCAAAGAACCTATGAGGCGGTGGTGAGGAGATTCGAGGGTAAGGGACTGGATGTTCCATGGGACTGGATTACAAAAACCTTCCGTCTCAGGAAATCATATAATCCCTTTGACGATAACCCCCTGAAACCTAAGCTTAAGACTCAGGCCGTGAAGGGTGCTGAGGGCTTGAGGGGGATAAGGGATTCAATATTTAAAGAGAAGAAGGATGAAAGATGAGATAGAGATTCCCAGGAGGCTGGTGTTTTTTGAGGGGTGTACTACCGCTAGAGCACTGCCGGAGACAAGATTAGCTACATATATTCTCCTGGAGAAGGCGGTGGATGCGGGGATCATAAAAGAGTATAAGATAATCCCTAACGAGAGATGTTGCGGTTACGCGTCGATGGTTATAGGGGACTTTAAGACTCAGCATGATAATCTGATATTTAATCTTAATGCCTTAACCCGGACAGGCATAGATGATGTTTTATTTACTTGCGGGGCATGCACGCAGTTTTTAGGTAATGACCCTGAATTCAGGAGGAGGGGTTTTAGGTCAATTAACATCATAGAGTTCCTTTACGCGCTTGCAAGAAGAAGTGATTTGGAGAAACTGATAGGCAGGAAGCTCCCAGAGGGTACTAAAATTACCGGGCATTATTCCTGTCATCTGGAGCGACTTGCCGGGGTGAGACTTGAGAGGCTTTATAGGGGTATTGCCGGGGCTTTGGGGGCGGAGTATGTGGAGATGAAGGATGCCTCAGATTGCTGTGGAGCCGGCTCTGAGGGCAAGGTTGCTATGGCTATCGCAGGGAAAAAAATCGAGAACGCAGATAACTCTAAAGCTGATCTGGTTCCGTTGGCGTGTGCGGGATGTGAGGCTATGTTGGCGGTGGCTTCTAAGCAACATAAGTCCAGGGTGAAGGTTGTTTCTTTATCTTCCCTGGTTGTAAGCTGTTTCGATGATCTTGATAGGTGGGTTGAGAAGTTAGGTGGAGCACTTAAGGAGCCAACCCCGAAGGATGCGCCCTCTGCTGTTGAGAGGACATTGGAGAGCATCGGGAAACCTGCTGCTGCGGAGGAGCCTAAGGTTGTGGGATCTAAGCCTGTGTCTGAGGCCGCTAAGCCTGAGGAAAAGGAGGCGGGCATCGGGAAACCTGCTCTGAAGGAGGAGTCTAAGGCTGCGGAGTCTAAGCCTGTGTCTGAGGCTGGTAAGGTGGGGGAAAAGAAGGAGGATGTCAGGGAATCCGCTGTGAAAGAGGAGCCTAAGGTTGTGGGATCTAAGCCTGCGTCTGAGGCCGCTAAGCCTGAGGAAAAGAAGGGGGGCATCGGGAAATCTGCTCTGAAGGAGGAGTCTAAGGTCGTGGGATCTAAGCCTGTGTCTGAGGCTGAAAAACCGAAGGAAAAAAAGGAAACAGATAAAAAATGAAAGGTTATGAGCTTTTACTTGGGGAGTTGCGTAAGCTGGAGAGGGATTGGAAGGTCAGGGAGTTGATGACAACTAAGGTGCAGGCTATTGCTCCGGATGCAACCATAAGCGAAGCCATCAGGAAGATGAAGAAATACGGCATTCATGGTCTTGTGGTGGCAACCGCAGGTAGAAAGCCGCTGGGTATCATCACGACCTACGATGCACTGCTTGTTATGGCAAGAGGAAGGAGCAGGGAGAGGATTCTTGTAGAGGATATCATGTCCCCTGAGTTAATAAGTGCGGATCCTGGTGAGGATATTCTAAGTGCTTTGAAGACGATGCTTGATAATCAGGTTACTAAGTTGCCGGTAGTTGAGGGTGATGAATTAGTGGGTATTTTGTGTGCCACAGACCTGGTGGATGTGTTTGATAAGGTGTTTCTTGAAGAGAGGGAGGTGGATGTAGGTGAATGCCCTAAGGTGGCCTTGACTGTAGGGGATGTGATGCATGAGCCGACGATCGTAGGTCCGGAGCTTTCTGTGTTGGATGCCGCGAAAATCATGAGCGAGAAAGAGATCGGTTCTCTGCTGGTGAAGGATGGAGGTATTCTGGGGATATTAACTGAGCGGGACCTATCCCGGAAGGTGGTTGCTCGGGGATTGGATTGTAGGAAAGTCAGTGTTTCTGAGATTATGAGCACGCCTTGTTATACTATAGACTCTGATGCATGTATCAGTGAAGCCAGCAGGCTCTTCAATAAGCATAACATCGATAGACTGCCTGTTGTAGAGGACGGGAAGGTCGTTGGTAGGGTATCTGTAAGGGATATCGCAAAGACATTGGCTATGAGACGTCGGCTATAAAGATGATTGATGTAGGTGGTTTTTTAGGTGAAGTAACACAAAATTCTCATCATCCTGTGATCTGGAGTTTCATATTCGGCGGGATAGCTGGTTTAGGGTGAACACAATGTGTTCTCCCTTTGGTGTTTTATGGTGCGGCAGAGGGTAGTACGAAGAAAGGCTTTATCTTTGCTCTTTTATTTAATCTGCCTCGGCTGCTGATGTTCCTCCTGCTGGGGGTTATTGCCGCGGCATCCACCCATATTGTTCAGTCGATGAGCTCTCCTTCCCCTACGCTTTTAGGGTTTATGTGGTTGCTCACTGGGTTGGTTCTTATATTGTTTTCTGCTGAATTATTTGGTGTCATGGACTTGGATAAGGTTATTGCAGCTAGATTAATAGACAGGTTGGTGTTCCTCTTAGGTAAGGATTTCAGCACCCATTATCTGGGTGCAGTGGTTCGCGGATTCATATTTAGTTTTGCGTGTGTCCTGGGGTCTTCCTTAATTATCTTCGGCGTTTGGGGGATGGCGGTTCTTTCCTCAGGCCCCCTGATTGCTTTTTTAGCTGTTTTTGCGTTTGGGGTGGGCAACATCATGTTCTCAAGTGTAGCAGCTACGGTTATGGGTGCATCCACAGGGTTTTTAGAGAGAAAAACAAGAAAGAACATTCCGAGATATGTGTCTCTTGCTGGCAGTATAGTCATCCTGTTCGTTGGATTGACTTATTTAGCTGAGGGTTTGAGTATACTCATGATGCTGTGATCTTGGGGGGAATCAGGGTCTGCGGTCCTTAAACCATAGTTTATCTCCGCCGGAGGTCTCTATTTTGCGGGTGTTCATCAAGTCCTTGACCATATTTCAAAGATGTGTTAAAAACAGACACCCTGCGAAGCCATATATAATCTGAAGGATATCGGTTGGGCTAATTCTCTATGAGTCCTCCCAACTCCAGCCGGGAGAATAACCCAGCTTGCCTTACATTCATGTCCTCTACAATCAGTACACTTTCTGGTTTTCTTGTCCTCCGCGAGAGCGATATGTATCTCCTCCAACTCCCTCCACAAGTCGCTTTAGACTTGCGCGAAGGTGTTTACATTTCCAAGCCAGATACCTGTAGAAGAACAACCCTTATAATGCACAGGAAGATGCGTATTTGAAGCCGGCTGCTTCCGGACTTTTGAAGGAGCAGAAACGTTCTGTGGGATTCATGGATATATCCTCACTGTGCGGAAAAATAGGTGTAATCGCTTTTAATGCAGATCCGTTCATCCCATCACGTGTTCCGCCAAATGCTGCTTGATTTGGGTTGGGCTGAGTAGTTATGATATATCAATATTATGATTATCTACTTCTCCTCATATTCCTTCAGAAGTTCCTTTATTCTTCTTTCTTTTTCCTTGGTTTCTGAGAACACAACCCCAGACAGGCTAGTGATTAAATTTTTATATCGTCCCTGAAGTTTTTTTAACTCATTTGTTTCTTCTTCCAGTTTGGATTCATTCACCTGTAGTTCCAGAAAATAATTATTTCTTTCCCTTTCCAGTTTAATGAGATCGATGGCTTTTTCTACAGAGTGAAGAAATTCCTCCAAGCCAAAGGGTTTTCTAATATAATTAATTGCACCTACTTTCAGGGCTTGAATGGGGGCCGCTTCACTTGTATAGGCTGTCATCATTATCACTTTACTGTATTGTCCTTGAGGTATCTCCCTCATTTTCCTTAGGGTCGTTGTTCCACTCCATCCGGGCATTCTGACATCCAGAAGGACTACATCAAAAGGGGTTTCCTTGATTTTTTCCAAAGCCTTTCTGCCATTTCGTGCCCCAGTAACCCTATAACCC
>CBFCYF010000137.1:0-4645 GCA_965602195.1 uncultured archaeon
TATTGTTTCAATCCTTGTTTTACTGGATTTACCTCTCAAACAGCCCATAAATTCCCTCTAAATCGCCTGAAAAGGCAGGATTGGGCTTCTTTTTTAGAGGCATTTTTTATATATTCTTTCTATAAAATCCTTTAAAAATACATTAAACACAAATATTCCTGTAACAGCAATCAACACACTTCATACTATACCTTGTTTTCTTAGGATAAAAGCCTGTCTGGATGATCCTCAGAATATCATCGACCATATCTAAAGCCTTTTTCAGGTCCCTGTCCCTGAATATGATTTCCTTCACCCTGTTGTTGCTTCGAGTGTAGCAGACATAACCCCTTCCGACATCCACATCATAGTTTTCTCGTATCAGCTCACCGTAGAGCACAGACTGATACCTATGGGTTCTGAATGTTTTCTCCCGATACTCCGCAAACTTATAGTCCATCGGAGCCGCCGTTCCCTCATCAAAAAAAAGAATCTCATCAACAAGCCCCTTGTAGTGGTTTTTCCGTGATACGAGCAACACATCAACTTCTTTTCTTACGACATTTAATTTCCTGCGAAGATACTCTCTGTTTGTTTTCTCTCTGATTTTATGGATTTCCCTGCCTTTCCTGACCTTATATCTCTTCTCTTCATGCTGGGGGAGATCTAGGCAGTACATGAAATAAATAAATCTCGGACAGAAATTGTATTCGATCACATCCGATACCACAATGAAAGTTTCGTTGTCCATTTGATTCTAGAAGAATTTCGAGATTATCTCATCACTCACAAGTTCCTTGTCGAAGGCGTTTCCTATTAATTTAATCTTCTTGAAGCAGTCATCACACAAGGGGAACACATAAACGGAGTCCGTATCCACATCTATCGCTTCCTCGCATTCAAGGGCTACCGAGTCAAGATCATTCCTGTTTAGGTTGCCGAGGAAAACGCTCTTCTGCACCCTATACAACCCATATCCTTTACAGATTTTCACCACAATATCTCTTCTCCTATTGTCTGTGATATCATACACTACCCAAGTCAACATCTTTTATCAGTGAATTAGCGATCCTGTGGAATTCAAACTGTATTGTATCCCTGACCTTGATTTTCCTTCCCCTGTATGGGATCTTTTTCTCCAGTTTCTCGTTCAGGGCTTTTATGAGGACTGCCTTACCCTCCTTGTTAAGACTTAAGCCGCCGGGGATCTCGTCAAAATATTCTTTCCTGATCTTTCTCTTACTGAAGAGATAAACAACCGTTTCATCAACATGAATCCGGAACATCTCTATGAGATCAAAGACAAGCGACTTTTTGTTGTAGTTGTCGGTGTGCATGAAGCCGATATACGGGTCCAGTCCAGCTATTATGCAGGCTTTTTCGACCATTGAGTACAGGACACCATAACCGTAATTCAACAGGCAATTGAATTCATCCTTTGCGGGGTTCCTGCTTCTACCCTTAAATCTGAATTTCTTTGGCATTATTTCATTAATGGCCTCCCAGTAGTTCTTTGAGGACATCCCCTCCATCCCCAGAATCTTCTGTCTTCTTCCTTCAACTGTTCCCTTCAGCTGCTTCAGGTTTATTTTCTGTTTCTCTATCTTGCTGATATACTCTTCCAGCATTCTCTTCTTCTCGGGACGTGTTTGCTTCAGCTTCTTCAGTAAATCAGTCTGGTTATCCAGCTTCCTCTTAACCCAATTTTTCGCCAGATTCAACCCCTCCGTGGAATCATAGAGCTCAAGCTGCTTCCTCCTAATCAAAGTGGTGCTTCCGAGCTTGCTGTGCCAGACCCTGCCGTAGGGGTCGCCGAAGTGGTCGAGGAAAACAATGTCTATGTTGTTGTCGACTGCGAATTTAATCGCGTCCGTGGATATGTATGCTGAGGTTGTGATCAGGATACTGTCCACTTTGTTCACGGAGACCTCAAATACTTTATCCTCGTTCCTGATCAGGAAGCAGTTATTTTTCTTCCGTAGATAGGAGCCGTATGTGTTAATTACCAGCTGCATTCTTTCTTTCATTTGGATTGGGGGAGGGTTATCTTCGTTGAACCTATTTCGCTACTTGGATTACCTAATCTGTAATCTAGATATTTAATTACGGAAAACGTAATTAACTGTGTGTTGTGCTTGTATCTTACCTCCTAGGATATATGATGGTTACTGTGGTTTTTCCCTGGGAACCTGAAGATTGCATACTCCAAAGCAGATAGGTTGATATTTTTCATGAGATAATACCTGTTATAGGGATTAACTAAATGATGATATCAACGTTTTTTTTGATTGTCCTTTGCCATCGTATTACAGCCTCTGTATCCCCTATTTTTTGTATTCTACTAAACATACTCCGTATTTCTTGTGTGAATTTGCTAAATATGATTAGTGAATTTACATTTCGTTGTTGACAACCTATTTATAAATACGTTGTCAATTGATTGACATAACCTTCAGATACGTTTGACTGTACCAAATCCTCGGGAAACAGATTTACCAATCCCTAATAAATCAGGGAGGTTGAAGTTCACGATGAACTCCCCTCTGAAAGCGATTATTTCTCTTCCCTTAAAGGAGCTGTGTACTTGCCTCAGCTGAGTATCCAGTTTAATCTCTTTATCCACTGTGTATTTAAGGCCCTTGGACATCGATAAGATATTGCCAATCATGATTGTTCTAAGTTTTTCTTTTCTTTTTGCGGGATCAAGTTTCATATACTGGTCAAAATTCTTTTGGCTTAGGGCGAACCAGGGCGTAAGGAACTGATATTTATGGAATTTATCCGAAATGCCGAATTCCTGTTCTTTTATGCTTATTCCTCTCCCGAATATCTTGTATTTGTTGTCGCCGAGTTTCAGGGTGTCGTATCCGTCATAGATTTCTTTCAGGACGCTTATTCCCTTGTTTATTCCGATGATTGTTGGGACTTTGTCGATAATTTTGTACTGGATCTGGGGGTAGCTGTAGATGAGTCTGCCGCCCTGGTGCTGGTGGAGAAGGGCATATTCATTGAATTTGGTTGCAAAGAAGCCTCTGAGTTTATGGGCTTGTTCGAGGATTTGTTTGTTTGATTCCAGGGTGAGGGTTAGGGTTTTGAGGATCATTTTTAGATTTGTGGTTTCTTCGTCCATATCACATGCTATTAAACTTGTTCGTTATACCGAACAAAAAGTATGGGAGTTTATCCGGTATACTGTACATCTTTATGGGGTCTAACACATCATGGTTCCGCTTCCTGCGTCTTCTCTTTTGAAGCCGGTTTCCAGGTCATAGCAATCATTAATATCTTCTTGTGAAATATATCCGATCCAAGATTTCTCATCAAAAGATGTGATATTGTGTTTATACTGCATTGGGATGGAAATCACATAGTCATAATACTGTTTTTTTATTTTTAGAAGCTCTTGCTTACGTTCATAGCGGTTTAATGTATTATCTTCTTTGATTCTTTGGTATTGGTGCCACACTAATTTAGCCTTTTCATCCAACTCAACAAAAACATCAATTTTAGGATAATTTTCCTCTATTAATCTAAACTTCGATAAATCACTAAATTTTAATTCTTCAACATTTCTCAGAATATCCTTTGAGACATCATCCGGATTTACCTTCTTTATTTCCTCAAAGTATCTCTCATTTAATCCTAAAAATTCACATTCCTCTATCTCATTTTTTTTAAAGGCAGCAAATACATCCATAGTTTTATAAATTAAAAATTTTCCATAGATATTGGACGGGCAATAGTCTCTCCCATTTTTATTTTGCTTTAGATGAACAATTTTCACAAAGCCCTCACTGTCCCCAAAATTTCGGTTGCATCTACCTGCAACTTGGTTTATTGAATCAAGGGGGCCAAGATCCCGATAAACCACATCGACATCTATATCCACTCCCGCTTCTATCAGTTGGGTGCTGACAATAATCTTTCTTTCCTTATTTTCCATCCGTATTCCTCTAATTCTTCTTAATCTTTCTTTTGGAGTGATCTCTGTTGAGAGATAATGAAGATGTGTAGATTTCATATCTAATTTCTTGATGAATTTGTAGATTTGTTTCGAAGAATTGATCGTATTTAAGACTATTAGAAAATCCTTATCTGGATTTTCTATTATATCCTCTTTTAGTATTTCTTCAAAGTCTTCAATGTATATCTTTTCCAGAGTTACACTTAATTTCACTCGATCTAACGATTCAAAATACATTTCTTTATTTTTTACTAAGGGTTTTATCTCACCTTTTTTTTCATCAAAAATTAATGGTTGTGTGGCTGTGAGGAATATAAAATATGTGTTAAAATACTTTGCAAAAAAATTGATTGTTTTGTTTAGTAATAACCAATAGTCATGCGAAATTGCTTGAACCTCATCCAGAATAACAATGCTATTTACGATATTATGAACTTTCCTTATCGCCTTATTTCTATTAGATATTATCGAGTGAAAGAACTGTATGAATGTTGTAACAACAATCTCAGAGTTCCATCCTTCAATCAAAAGAATATCTTTTCCCACATCTTTGTCAATATTTTCAAATTCATCCTCCTTTGTCGTGTAAGATACGTCAGATAAGTGATGATGCTTCAAAAGTATATCGCTCGTTGGATTATATAAAACCTCGTTAAAAACATCATAGTTCTGGTCAATAATACTTAAAAAAGGAAGGGAGTA
>CBFCYF010000138.1:0-4592 GCA_965602195.1 uncultured archaeon
GAACATAAATATTTCACGATAAAATATGGCGAAACAAACGAGGAGATAGCAGAGGGGTTAGCAACAGGTGCAGCATACATAAGAGAGATTAGGGGGGATATTGGAGGCGTGGGCACCCAAATTAAAACTGGGTTTGATGCCACAAATAAAAATTTCAAAAGTTTAGGTGATAAATACCATGTTATATCAGGTGCTATTATAATCCAGACCCTACTACTGCTCTTTATCTTAATGGCTTTGGTCCTTGGGCTTTAGGTGCAGAACGCTAAAAAACTGTAAAGCCGTTTTTAGCTGGGTTTTTTGTGGACAATCAACCCTACTTTGATTATGTCTTGGGCTGCCTCAGGATATACGTTTATATTCCATAAATTCCATAATTTAACAAACATATAATCTAAAAAGAGGTGTGTCTCATAAATGAAAAATCCAAAATATGTGCTGGGGACTTTAATTTTATTGCTGGTTTCTGTGGTCTCCGCCCAAAACGAGTATCTTACGCCAGGTTGTGTATATGAAATGCAGAACACGTACATAAACACCATCACCTGCAGCGACTTGGATAGGGATGGCATAATAGAGATCATCGCCGGATCCAACGGGGGAACAATATACGATCTGATCTATGGAGACTGCGACATACAATGGAATCCAAGGTGGCAGCGTATAGACCTCAGAGGCGAAATCAAGGAAATAAAGGTGGTGGACGTTGATAACGACGGAGAGAATGAGGTTGTTGCCATATCCGATGGCAGAGACTATTACCTGTTCGTGTTGAATGAAGATAATCTTTTTGAGTGGTACGCGGAGAAAGTTGGTGCCCCCTCATTCAGTCTTGATGTTGCAGACCTTGAAGATGACGGAGATAATGAGATAATTATCGGCACAAAAAATAAGAAAGTATTTGTTCTGGATGGGGAAGAGGATGCTAGATGGGAGGCTGACCTGAATAACCTCCCCTACTATGTGGAGGCATCAGACCTCGATAATGATGGCATGCTTGAAGTAATAGTTATGGATAACCAATACCTGAGAGAGGCACAGATCTACGTCTTCGATTTATCCGGGAAACTTTTGTGGAGGTATCTCATCGACAAGGGGATATATCAGCCGTCGAGGCAGAGTCTGGCTGTTAAGGATATCAACAATGACGGAATGAAGGAGATAATATTTGCCACCAGCAAGGAGGGCCTGGGTGTCTTAAACAACAAAGGAGATATTCTGTGGAGATATCCCCTGCAGGGTGTTGTGAGTGCGGTTCATGTTGATGATATAGATAATGATGGAGGAAGTGATATTCTGGTTGCTTCACCCCCCTACCTCTATGCAATAGATGGGAGGGGAGAGATGAGATGGAGGGCTCTTGTGAACTCCTCTATATTCAGTATCAAGACAGGGAACCTGAATTCCGATCCCCTTAAAGAGATAGCGGTTGGTACCGGTGAGTCAATCCAGATATTTAATCACTGGGGGGGGTTGCTGGGGGAATGGATACTCGCAACGAAGAAGGAAACGAAAACTGTTGAGTTTAGGAACCTCTGCATCGCTGATCTGGATAATGATGGTGTGAATGAGATCACGGTTGGCTTAAATATAATAGAGCGTAGACTGGATATTAACTACTATGTTGGGGAGCTCAGGGTATTTGAGGTGGATGAGGAATACGAGAGGGAGGTCACACCACCGGAAACCACGGTTACCACCGTCCCGCAGACAACCGCGCCTACCACCGCTCCTGCGACAACAATAGCAACAACCGCGCCTACCACCGCTCCTGCGACAACAGTAACAACGACCTCAGTTCCAGAAGAAGCAGCTGATCTTGCCTCCTACCTACCTATAATATTGCTTATATTCCTCATAATAATTGTTCTTGTCGTACTGGCGGCTGTCTACATCTATACCTCTAAAAGGAAACGCAAGGAAACCGCAGAGAAACCCGCTCCTATAGAGACCCGCGTTGTGGATGAGTTGACGAGATTAAAAACCGAGGAAGAGAAAATCGAGGAGATGATAAAATTAGCTCATGTTAAATCTGACAAACGCAAGAAGGATGAGGCTGCTCTTGAGGAAATAGAGGAGGATCAAAAGAAGAAATTAATTGAAACTAAGGCGAAAATAAAGGAGATAGAAAAAGAAGAAAAGAAGGTAGAGGAACATAAATGTAGGAAGTGCGGAAGAGTCTTTGCCACAGAACGGGGACTGCATGTTCATGAATCCAGATGCAAGGGTTAAAGTGGATAATAAGTCTATGATAGAGGCTGCCCTCTTTGTTTCCGGGAAGGCGTTGGCTATAGATGAGTTGGGAGTCATCTGTAATTCCGGGAATCTGGGTGGGATCAGGAGGGATGTGCAGGAGTTGATTGAGGAATACGAGGGGAGGGATTCCGGGATAAGAATATGCTCAACCAGCGGCGGCTACGTTATGGGGGCGAGGGGGGATCTGGAGGAGAAAGTCATGTATCTGGCTCCGGCGTCGGATATCCCGCCGGCGATGCTTAAGATCCTGGCGCTGATAGCTTATGAGCAGCCAATAAAACAATCTGATTTGGTGAAGGAGAGGGGCAACAGAGTCTATAATTATCTCAGGGAATTAAAGGCTAAAGATTTGATCGAGAGAAAGAGAAGCGGCAGGACATTTATCTTGGAGACCACCCCGAAGTTCAGGCGGTATTTCGGTATTGAGGATGTGAAGATGTTGCTTGAGGACGGTGGGTCTTATTCTTTTAATCCATAAAGTATCTTATAGGAGGCGGTTATTATGTGGCTTCAGGTCAGGATGTATTTATTGCTGGGGGTTATGTTTGCTGTTGTCTATGTTCTTCTCGTAACTGTGGGGGCGTATATGGGTTTAGGCGGCTTTACATTCTATGCTCTTCTGGCTGTGGTGTTGCTTTTCATACAGTATATGATAGGCCCGAAGCTTATTGAGCTTTCCATGGGGGTGAGGTATGTATCCCCGTCTGAGGCCCCTGAGTTGCATGCTATGGTTTCTGAGTTAGCTGCTAAGGCTGGGATAAAAAAACCCAGGGTGGGGGTTTCAAGCTCCCCTCTGCCTAATGCGTTTGCATTCGGGAGGTCTGTGTCTGACGGCAGGGTTTGTGTTACGGAGGGGGTTATGAAACTGTTAAGCAGGGATGAGCTGAGGGCGGTTCTCGGGCATGAGATATCCCACATAAAGAATAGGGATGTTACCACGATTACCATGCTTTCGGCTATTCCGATGATCTGCTGGTATCTGGCTTGGAGCTTCATGTTCTCTGGGGGGAGGAACCGGGGTAATACATTCCTGATAGGTTTGTTTGCATTCTTAATGTATTTCGTCACTAATCTTCTTGTGCTTTATGGTTCCAGGATAAGGGAGTATTATGCTGATAGGGGCAGTGTGGAGCTGGGGAATCAGCCTCATCATCTTGCTTCTGCCCTCTATAAGCTGGTCTATGGGAGTGCTGGTGTTCCTAAGGAGGTTTTGAAGCAGGCTGAGGGATGTAGGGCGTTCTTCCTTAATGATCCGTCGAGAGCCAGGTCTGAGATTAATGAGCTGAGGGCGCTTGACGGGGATATGAGCGGGACAGTTGACGTGCATGAGTTGGCGGCAGTCAGAGGGAAGAAGATAGGTTTAAGCGGGACAGACAGGTTGATGGAGGTCTTCAGCACCCACCCTAACATGCTGAAGAGAATAAAGCATCTGTCTGAGTTGTCTGGTTGAAGATATGGCGGCGTTTTTATACTTGAATACAATGTATATAATGTAAACAAGGTGGTATTATGACCGATGTCCCTGTATCTGCAAGAATTCCTACCGCACTAGAAAGAGACTTAGAGAGATTTATGAAGCAGGAGAGGTTGGAGAAATCGGTTGCTGTCAGGAAAATCTTGTATCTGGGTTTAAGGGAATGGAAGCAGGAAAGGGCATTAAGGCTTCTGGAGCAGGGGAAGGTAACTGTTGCAAGGGCTGCGGAGATCGCTGATTTAGATATCTGGGAGTTTCTTGACGTACTCAAGAAATCTGATAAGATCTGGGTGAAGGTCTCACCGGAGAGGATGAGAAGGGATATAAAGGCGGCAGTTGAAAGCTAAAATGAGGCCTCTGGTTTTTGATTCAACACCCTTGATTTATCTTGCCAAGGTTAGTGTCATTGGTTTTATCAGGAACATACCTGAAAAAAAGTTCATATCTCCCGGGGTCTACAGGGAGGTTGTAACCCTAGGAAAGAAGAGGGGGGAATCAGATGCATTTCTGATCGATAATTTAATTGATAAAGGCGTTTTTCAGGTTAAGGATACTAAAGAAAAGACATTGCTCAAGAAATTACATAAATCTCCTCTTCATCTGGCAGATATCGAGACACTGGCATTAGCAGGGGAATTAGAGGGTATTGCTATTATGGATGAGAAGCTGGGGAGGGTAATTGCAGATATCGAAGAGGTTGAGAGCAGAGGAACAATTTTTATCTTATTCAGGTTGCTTAGATTGGGTTTGTTGGATAAGAAGGATCTGCGGGAGAAACTTGATGAGATGATAGAGGGAGGCTGGGGATGCATAATAGAGCTTCAGAAATCCTGGTTAAAGTTGAGCAAGTTGGTCAAGAGGA
>CBFCYF010000139.1:0-4526 GCA_965602195.1 uncultured archaeon
GTTGCTAAATGCGATGTAGTTCCTGAGAGAACGTTTGCGTTGGCTGTGGCTAAGTGAGCTGTAGTTCCTGATAAGGCGTTTACATTACCTGTCGCTATATGGGCTGTGGCCAGATGAGAGGTTGTTCCTGCTAAGGCGTTTACGTTGGCTGTTGCTAAATGCGATGTAGTTCCTGAGAGAACGTTTGCGTTGGCTGTGGCTAAGTATGCTGTGGTTCCTGAGAGAATGTTTGCGTTGGCTGTTGCTAGATGGGAGGTGGCTACGTGAGCGGTTGTACCTGCTAAGGCGTTGACATTACCTGTCGCTATATGGGCTGTGGCCAGATGAGAGGTTGTACCTGCTAGAGCGTTTACGTTGGCTGTTGCTAAATGCGATGTAGTTCCTGAGAGGGTGTTTACATTAATTGCATCCACCTTCCCAATCGCTCCAGTGTATGTGCTTGTTGTGTCGCTCCAATTATATGGTTCAGTTTCATCTATATCCGCAGGTATGATGGTATCTGGTGCTATCTTAGCACTATTCACTGAATCCCCAAATAGTTTCACACGAGTTATTGCCATTTTTTGTTAAATATCCCTCGCAACTCTAATCCAATATCCCCTTCTGGACCAATACCCCGACTTTTTCGACTACTCTTCCCAGGAAGATGATCTTCTCTGTCGCACCTGTTGATACAGCGTATCCTTCAATCTTTATCGGTGTATTTTGCATCACGATTAGCGGATCATCAAAGTATTTAGTCAGATTCTCCGTGTAGTTGACTCCCTGTACCTGCCAGTATTTCAGCGTTTTTCCCATCGAGGTTATCTTCAGCTGACTTACTGACTGATCTGTTGATTTGGGGTACATGATTCCATTTATCCCGATGAACCTGTTGTCCGCTACCACAGCATTATCCACCATGGTGTTCCATGCAGCACTGTTCGCAATGTTGAATGTCCACTCTGGCGTTGAAAGCCCCAGATCCTCCGGTCTGAGTACCCTGTCGATTAATTCACCTTTCCCCAATTTTAACTGATCACCAGCAACCGTGAATAACTTACCCTTCATCTTATCTGATGCATTCAAAGCTGCTCCTTCAAGTTTCTTATATTCTGCCATTTTTACTTTTAATTTTATCTCTTAAATTAATCTTATGCCGTCTCGATCTTTGCGAATGTTGGATGATATACTCCTGCAAGGAAAGCGGTGTAGGTGCCCGCATCTGTTGCACATATGCTTACGGTAACTGCCGAAGCACCTCCTGTTTTATATAGTGGTTCATTTAGTTTGCCTTTTATACGTACTGAATTTGCATTTGTAGATATGTTGACTGGAAGTATAGTTGATGTTCCCACCATGACATAGATGCTTGAATTTGCTTTGCCCCCCACAACGAGATGTGTAAGGAAGAGATCCTTATCTGCTGTAGTTGTGGTTGTGGCCAATATTGTTCCCGCCGCACCAGTAACTGCACCGTTTGTTCCCAGATAAAAAATGTCGTTGCTTTTTATCTCTTTAACAAACCTGCCCGTCAATGAGTCATAAAGTTTTTTTATTGAGTAGTTCATTCTGCCAGACCTCCTATCCTAATCTTCGTATACTCTGCTGGTTTCGCCGCCAAAGGCTTAATCGAAAACGTTTTTCCAATCCACCATAATATTGCGGTTATCGCAACGTTTGTTCCGTTGACGAGTTGAATATTAGGGGGATAATTCTTCAGGATCCACATGTCAAGCTCCCTTGCACCAGTTACCGGTGAGGATATTTGAGTTATCATACCGCCTTCCGGGGACTGGTTTGTTCCCCACCTGTTTGTCGCAGCAGGTTGTTTCAAGGAAACCTCCACATTACCGTCCACCTCAATATGCTTAACCCAGTAGATTTGCCCATCCGGAGGATCCATCTCCGACACTTCAGCATGTGATTCCGTACCATCAGCTGCTAATTCAGCATGAGCATCCCTATAAAACAGATTATCAACACCGCTGATCTCGTAGTATTTCACCTCGCCCCCTATGAGTATAACCTCAATGTTATCCCCCACATAAAGTTCATCTGGATTTATTCTAGCCATTCTAAAGCTACCTCTTTTAGGGATTTACCAGCAGTCCCCGCTTCTCAACGACTGCACCAATAAAGCCGAACCCATCTGTTGTTGATGCAGTCCTAGCCCATGCCTCAATCGTCAGCGAGGTATTTGGTCTAATTGTGATTGGATCATCGACATATCCAATCTGATGCTTGAACTGGATTATAGGTAATAAATCCCATACTCTGGAAACTGATCCCTCTCTTGTTATCCTAAGCTGACTTACATCACCTACTGATTCACTATGCCATACACCGGATATCCCGACATATCTATTGTCGTCTATGGTTGTTGCATCTACAATTGTATTCCAGTCTGTTGCTGTGTTGGCTGTGTATGACCATTCCGCCCCACGACCACTAACCTCAGTGCCAATATCTTCCGGCCTAAGATCTCGCAGAATTAATCCCTCACCGTAACGTAGATTCAAGTCATTCTCTGCTTGCCTAACCATCTTCTGAACCATCTTGTTGTATGCATCCAATGGAATGCCCTTGATTTCAGGATAAAATGCCATTTTTTTTACCTCATGGATTTATTACCATACCCTCCTTCTCTACTGTTACTCCAATAAAGGAGAAATCTGTTAGCGTGGATGCTGTGCGTGCCCACAAATCAATCGTTATCGATGTGTTCTGATCCACTATAAACGGGTCATCGACAAATCCAACCTTGTTCTCGAATGATTTTATTGGCTGTACGTTCCAATACCTCACATAGGATCCCATTCTCTGAATCCTGAGTTGACATGCCTCATCTATTGCTTCATTGTTGTGTATGCCGTATATTCCGACAAATCTATTGTCGTCTATTATCGTGCTGGACACTAATGAGCTCCACGCAGCCGCACTGACGGCGGTGAAATACCACTCAGAGTTTGCAATTTCCAAGTCCTCCGGCCTCATATTCCGGACTATCAACTCACTTTCAGGCACCCCTAACTCGGCACTTGCCTTTGCCTTCAATTCATCTACCAATTTTTTATATGCTGCTTGTGCAGTTCCTACAAGTTCTGGATAAAACATTTTGTATGTACCTCTGATTAATCGAGCTTACCTCATTCGAGGACTCGTAGATTAACCCTTAATCTACTCTTATTAGTCCCCCATTAGAGTATGATGGGACAGATCTCACTATCCTTGCAGACGGTGCTGTTCTACTCATACCAGCTCTTGGCATCCTTGCCCCGGTAACAAGCTGTGTCTTAGCCCAGTCAACTGCCTCATCGATCACCCAACCGGAACCCATTATCACACCAAGTAGCTGCGATTCTGGTGTCTTCAAAACCTTCCTGGATTTAACTGCATCATACATCAACAGAGCACCAGCACCAATCTTGATTCCCTTGGCGTAGGATATCCCCATCACCTGACCTGGCAGATACTGCTCGATGTATGGCTCCAATTCATCTCCAGCTCTCTCAAATAATTGTCCAGATACAACAACACCCAAAGTTCTTTCATCCATTCTTAATCACCATTATAATATATTTCTGCCATTCCCATATAAAAAGGAAATTTATCAAAGATATTTTTATGTTATATATGATTGTCGGTTTTATATAAATACCAAAGAATGAAAACCCAGTATTCTAAAAAACGGCTGGTTAAAGAACTGGAGAGGATGACTCCAGAGGAACTTGATAAGCCAATGATCGTAAAAATGGGAGATAAAACAGCTGTAACGGGAAGGGAAGTGCTTGATGAACTCAAAAAGAAGAAACAAAAAATGGTTACGCCGAACCAGAAATTAGGCTCGAAAAAAAGTCTGCTCAGACGAATAGATAAGATGATCAAGTGAATTTTTCAATTTTCTCTACTATCTCTTCTTCAGATAGTTTATTTCCAAAGTTATTACCAACAAGTTCATGCTCCCAGATTATCAGACAGTTCCATTTGAGTTGAGCATAGTAAGCTATTCTTCCGAATTCCTGCTGATTCCATGATTTTACTTTTTCACTATGCCAATAATCACCGAATACTTCAATTACTTGTTTCTTGCCATTACAGTTTACGAAATCGGGATTTATATTTTTAATCCAGAGGGAGCCATCACCGGTATATTTGTAGGGTAAATTATGTTTAGCTATAAGTTCCATTAATTTTTTTTCTGGTTTAGTGTGGTGGGTTGGGAATCTTTGTGTTTTTCTATAAGCTCTAATTTTCTCCTTCACCTTTTCAGTGGTTGTTGGATTAGGTAATCCTTTTTTAATCCACCAAAGTGTTTGATTCTTCTTGAATTTTGTTCTTTTTGGTATTGCTTTAATTCTATCTCTTCTAGGTATCCCATATCGTTTCATGTACTTATGTACTGTGCTACGACCTACTCCAATTATTTTGGATATTTTTCGTGTAGATAGGTTGTCTACCCAGTAGAGAGTGTATAGTTTATTTGGAGGTATGATATTGTGGTGTTTTAAATGAGTTATATTCTCTCGGTTATAGTTATAATGACA
>CBFCYF010000140.1:0-4507 GCA_965602195.1 uncultured archaeon
TCTGCGCTTTTCTCATCTGTCGCTGATTTAGCCCAGTGCCCCAGCTGATCTCTCTTCTCTTTTAGGATGGTGATCTCCTGTGCCAGTTTAAATTCCTTCTCAGAGGATTTAAGCATATCCTGGTGCTTGTCTACCAGCTTTTTTGATAGTTTCTTTGTTGTGGTTCTCTGCTTGGATGCCATTATAATAAATTATGGGCAATATATTAAATATCGTAAGAGTTATTCCCTGAATTTCAGTACAAACCATATTCTTTGTATGGCTGTGATATTAGCCAATAATCCGGTTAACACTATCACATAAATCAGCCATGGATCATTAAAATATCCCAGAATCATTCCCACATACAGCAAAATCAGTCTCTCTGCTCTTTCAAGGAAACCACCCATCCTCCTATGCTCCTGTGCCTTTGTGACTACCTTCCTGTGGTCGGCATATGCTGTTACAAATGAGGGCATCATGGCTCCGAAGATCAGCAGAGTAACCCAGACAGAGCTATGGATGGAGAGGAATTCCACGTCTTTATCAAGAAGGTAGAAAAGTAATCCCATATATAAGAGTATCTCCACATACCTGTCGATTATACCATCCAGGAATGCCCCCTTCGCAGTAACACTTCCTGTGACTCTGGCTACTGCCCCATCTATTGCGTCTATGAACCCTGATATGAAGAACAGGATGAAGCCATACAACAATTCACCGTGAAGCAGGGCCACAAATCCCCCTAAGGCAGGAATTAACGCAAGCAGCGTCCATATGTTTGGGGATACTCCGAGTTTCGAGAACACTATGCCTATCTTTACGCTAATGTATTCTGTGTTGAATCTGGACTTTAGCATATTTGATTATTGCATGTGTTGAAATAAATATTGAAAGGGTGAGTGTGCAATACGCGAAGAGATCATAAGCAGAGGCCGAAGAATATCAATATAGCCTGTAGCATACATCATTGCTCTAACAGAGTTAGGAGGGTCACAGATATCAGTTAATTGCTAGGTCACAGCCTCCATACTTACCTCTTTAACCGGAGCTATAACGTAGTCATATCCAAAGAGGTACCAGAGAATGAATACCAATATCATAATAGCTGCGGCTATCGATAGTATCGCCCCCACGGTCACGGGCTTTGAGTGCTTTCTGATCTTCTTGGCAGTCTTACTATCTAAAGGGGACATCTTTATCTATTTATTAAATAGGAGTACATGAAATAAAAGTGATTATCTGATTTTATCCTTTACCTTCCCAACCACCCGATCAACAAATGCACTACCCTTAAGGGACCTTCCCTCAAGCTCTGAGAGCTCCTCAAGTAACTCTCGCTGCTTCCCACCTAATTTTTCAGGGGTTACCACCTTTACCTTAACATTCAGGTCACCCCTCCCCCCATGTATCCCCGGCATTCCCTTCCCTCTGAGTCTGAAAACGGTCCCAGTCTGCGTACCCGCAGGGATCTTTATCTCAACCTGCCCCCCTATGGTTGGGACCTTAACACGGCCCCCTAACGCGACCTGAGAGAACGAAAGAGGCAATTCATAGAGGAGATCATTACCCTCCCTCCTGAACAGCTTGTGGGCTTTAATATGGATAACAACATAAAGGTCTCCTTTCTGCCCCCCCCTCAAACCACTATTGCCCTCACCCCCAAGCCTCAGATAGGATCCGGAGTCAACTCCTGCAGGGATATTGACCTTGATTTTCGTGAGCTTTTTAGCTCTTCCTGTTCCATTGCAATGGGAACATGGGTTTTCAATTATCTCACCCCGCCCACCACATCTGCTGCATGGGGTTATGCTCATAAATTGACCGAGTGGTGTACTCCTGGACTGCTTCTGTTGCCCTGTCCCACCGCAGAGCGGACACCTGATTGGTTTGGTTCCCTCACTGGCTCCGGTTCCCCTGCATTTCTCACATGTATCCTCCCTCCTAACCCCTATCTCTTTTTCAACGCCGGATGCCGCCTCCTCTAATGTGAGGTCCATATCGTATCTCAGGTCGCCTCCCCTCTCGGCGCTATGTCTTCTTGAGCGCATATTCCTTCCGAAGAAGACATCAAATATATCTCTTCCGAAGAAATCCCTCCCGAAGATGTCTGATATGTCCTCAAAGTGACTGAAATCAGACCACTTAAAACCATTGGATCCAAAATCTGCCCCCGCCCCCGCGTGTCCATAGGTGTCATACTCGCTCCTTTTGCTGTCATCTGAAAGAACCTCATATGCCTCAGATATCTGCTTAAATTTCTCCTCTGCAGTGGCTTCCTTATTAACATCAGGGTGATACTTTCTGGCTAGTCTCCTGTATGCCTTCTTTACCTCACTCCTGCTTGCCTTCCTATCGACCCCCAGGGTCTTGTAGTAATCTTGCGGCATCTTTTATACTCTTTCCCTCTCGATTTCATCTACGTCATCAAAATCTGCGTCGTCGGAGATAATCCTGAATACCCCTGCACGAAGTGAAACCGCTAAATGAATTGCATCTCTCGGTTTCAGCCTTTGATATTTTTTCATTAGGTTTAATGCATGATAGGTATCCTCTGGGCCTACGGAGATCACCTTTAGGTTTGGGAATTCAAACATCCTCAAGCCTTGTTCTATTGCTTTTTCCCTAGATCCGGTCTCCCCCCATATAATCCAGACAACCTCATCAATAGTTATAGAGGATGTGATTGCCACCATCCCATTCATAACCTCTCTCAGAATTTTTCTTGCACGTTTCCCCTTCCTCCCATTATCCAATGCCGCAAAGATGAAAACATTGGCATCTAGGTATCTCATCTTCTCTTAAACTGCGAGTAATACAATTCATCCCAGTTAATCTTCTTAGGCAGTTTCCTCTTCTTGAATTCATTAATAAATTCGTCCAGGATTTCCTCTCCGGATTTCTTTTCAAGTATTACCTCATTCTCACGCACGTGGAAATAAACCTCTTTTCCGGACTCGAATCCGAGAGCATCTCTTATCGGCTTTGGTATTACAACCTGCCCCTTAGGCCCAATCTTACTCTTTAGTTTCAACATTTCCTACCACTTAGTATAACTATATTATACCTCATAGTATAAAAATAAGATCACTTCTCTAGTATAACAATACTCTCCCTCACCGGGCGTTCCTTTCTTATACCATGAACATCACACCATCTTGTCTTTGCCACCTTTATCTCCGTCACCCTGAAACCAACCTCCTCCGATAACTCTGCGAGAATCAGATCAGAGTCTATGGTCAGATCAGGCATACAGGCATTTCCAATAACCACTGCTGCTATGCCTCCCTCCCTTAGGGATCCGTATATTGAATCCATACACAGATACATATCCTCAAAATATCCCCTCACTGTTGCAGGAGGCTTTCCTTTAACCGGGTTTTCCTCCAGAGCCCACATTACATCATCCAGTTTCTCCGAGATAATAATCTTTTTCCGTCTTTCTCTTGCACCTATGTGGGATCTGAGAGACTCCGACCTCAATTTCCTTATCTCCCTTCCAGAGCCCACAAGGAGAGCCAACTCTAAAGCATATATCTTACTGTAGTCAACCCAGTTCAGATACGGCGGGGAGGTAATGCACACGTCCACTGAACCCTCATCCATTGTAAGGTGGCGTGCATCCCCTAAAGTTGCCCTAGATTCAACCTCCCCTCTTTTCCCGTTACCCCTCAAATCCTTATACATCATCTTCAGCCTGTTTCTCAACAGTTTCCTTACAGGAGGAACATTCTGCCTTCTCCTGATCTTTAAAACCCCCCCGTCCCTGATCACATTACTCACCGGGATAACAGTTGATAATAAACCGAGCATTAGGAAATTCCTTATCTTCTCATCTCCCACATCCATTATCTTCTCCTTGAAGTAGATGAGGTCATTTCTGGCGAATTTTGGGAAGGCCTTCTTTACATCAATAAAGCCGATCTGGGGCCATCTCAGAGAGGTCTCTTTGAATTCCGCAGAGGCTATTTCATCGATTTTCTCTTTCAGTAACGGCAGGTCATAATCCTCCTGTATTTTTGTATTAGAAACAAAAACGCTCAGCGGCGATATATCGACTCCCAGGCAGTTATAGCCTGCTTGCTTGCACGCAAGCAGGGTATTCCCGGTTCCACAGAAGGGATCCATTACCATGGATTTCTCCTTAACCCTGAACTCCTTCAGCAGATTCCATACGAGGTAGGGGGCGAATCCCTCCTTATAGTGGAACCACCGGTAGATAGGAATCCTCTTATTGTGTTCGAATCCAACCAACTTCCTGTACTCAGGGCTCTTCTTCAGTAGCTTATCGTATCTATATTCGCCTTTTGGGGGAATAGAGCGTTCAAATAGATCCTTACTCTTTTTTCTCTTCATCCTCAACTGTGTATTCCGCATCCACAACCTTCTCTTCGCCTTTCTCTCCTTCCTTTCTCTCACCCTCCCCTGCACTCTCCTCCTGTGCCTTCTGAGCCTGCTGATAAATAGCAGAGCCTATCTCCATAGTAACCTTTGTTAACTCATCCATCCTCTTCTTCAGCTCTTCCAC
>CBFCYF010000141.1:0-4410 GCA_965602195.1 uncultured archaeon
ATTATCAGTCATAAATTCAATTAAATAAACCCAATATTAGAAAAAATACCATAATTCTGTGTATAAACCCCTAAAAAACAGAAATCCAAAGAAAAAATTTCTATTCAACCACACCCCCTACAACTTCATCCTCTCCATCACTGGTCTGATAGGGGTCTTCATCACACCACTGATGTGCAGGGTATGGGGTATATTCAGATGAGGGCGTCTTTAACGTTGAACCATGCCATGGTGGACATGTGGTAATCTAATGGCAAACAGCAAGCTAACTTTTCCTTTATTTTTTCTGTTTTCACATGAAGAAAATTTTCTGTGATTAAAATGATAAGATGCATGGACACCGAAACGGGCTTGGGCTAAATAAGAAAAGTTATGGTTTCCTTGACTTATTTCGGGCGTGACGATCATCCAGATTTTGTCAATTTATATTTCTTTGTTTATAAACAATTTGTCAATTTATTTGACCCAAAGGACAGCATCTGTTATTACAGAGACAAGAAGGGTAAAGAAGTCGATTTTATTCTGATTTTTGATGAAGGTTACTATCCTTTTGAAGTTAAATATCGTGGTTCTGTCTTAAATTCGGATTTTATACCCTCCAGATCATTTAAGAAAGGCATATTGATAATCAAAGACGAGATAGGTACCTACAGGAATTACGTTAAGATTCCCACCTCGGTTTTCCTATTATCGATATGAAATTTTCACGCCGGAATTTTCTCGTGGAGAACGGATTCAGCATATCTATCTGCGAGTAGTTTATCGATTTCGAAGAGTTTCTGGACTACCGGATTTTTTCGATTTATGCGATACATATCCGATTTCCCCACCTTCCTTGTTTTCTCCACCATGCCCGATCCAATCAACTTATCCCAGAATATCTCCATGGTATTGAAGCTGACCTCAGAGAGCTCTGCTATCTGCGTCTTGGAGTAGTCGAATATGTAATTCTCCATCAAAAAATCCAGCACCCTCAACAGAGGATAGTCCCCCAGCGTCTGTAGGAATATCGATTTAGGTTCGTCCATTTTATAGGTTTAGATCTGATGTTAGAACTAACTTTTATATAAAAATCTATGGCAACTCATATACAAAAATCAAACATGTTATATCATTTTTTGAAATATTTAAAGGTTGCTTACTATTGTAACCTACCTGGAGAACTCGAAAATCCTATGTTGTATGGAAGATATAGGTTAATGTCTTCTCATCGCCCGGATTAATGTCGATGTTCCATTCCATCAGATTGCCTGGCTTTTCTGTGTACGGTATGGAGGCTTCAAGGCCCTGTGCGTACTCCGAGAACGTATCCATTATCTTCACTTCAACCTCCTCTGTCTTGTAGTTTTTAAGCCAGAGGGTTACGTTGTGGTCGTACCTGTAAACCCCTGAAACCCTCTTCTTCGTGTGGCTCTTCTTCACCTCGATGTCCGGGGCCATACCAACAGTCACCTTAGCTTCTCTGCCCTGGGGAGTCCATTCAATACTATCGCTTCCTATAAGAATATCATCCTTATAGACGAACACGGTACCATGACTCCATGTCTTGCCTGTGTTTCTAATCATGTATATCACCTGCACGTTCTTCCCAACATCCGTTTCCCAGCTGCTGTAGCCGTAGTAGTTTGTGTCCGCTCTGGCATCCCAGACATAGGTCTTCTTTGACTCAACGACATCGTTGAAGAGTGGGAGATTCTTTGTCTGACCTGGTTTAATGGAAATATTCCTGTCCAAGTCATACACCTCATATTCGCCGACCGCCGACACGGTGGCTGATGGAATTGCAGGAGCATAGAAGGCTTCATCCTCGTAACTAATCGCCCTCTGTGATGCCGTCATGTATCCTCCGTAGTGTCCTCCAAGACCTTCAATCCTGATTTTGCCGGCCACCAGCCTCATATCTACATTCTCCAGGTTTTCATTTAGGCTGTTGGTTACCTGCGCCATATACTCAAGATGTGCTCCTTCATCACTCAGGTCGAGTCTGTAGACTGGATTCCATGAAAGACCGCCTGCGAGATAACTTACACGCACCTTACTGTCTTTTGTCGGGGTAGTCTCCCAGGATATCCTGTATTTTCCTGGCCACATCTGAGGGTTGTAGCTGCTGGAGGAGAGAGTATTTGTAAAGAGTGAAGCCGGACTCTCACTTAATATGAACCGGGTTATTGCATTATAGCTGAGTACCATGAAGGGGCTTGATTCATTGGTGCCGGAGTCCCTGAAATTACTTAGGAGGAGCCATCCATCCCTGAAGGCTTCGACTGTTCCCGTAATCTTTCCTCCTCCGTAACCGAACTCGGTTTTCTTTTTAAGCTGGGAGCTCAGCAGGGACTCGATAAGTGTCTGCCGGGGTGTTTGGGTTGCGGCTTCCTTCACTGCCTCTACAGTGGTCTCATAGATGCTCATATTCCGTCCGCTGATTCTAACTGAGCTACTATAGGGGGTAGAGTTGACGTCAGTATAATAACTGCATCCTCCGCCTACACTACCTGCCCTGTAGATTAATGATACCTGCGGATAAACAACCACCTCCGATATATGTGTTTCAACCTCACCTGAGGTTGCGCAGCAATTCAACGCGGAATAACCAACAATCATCAATAAAACCCCAAAAATTAGTTTTTTCTCCATTTTTTTTCAAACTGATTCAGGCACTCTGTAATTCTCTGGTATTTAGACTATAAACGTCTTTCGATTTTATGGTTTCTGATGAATTGAATGATGAGGAATTTAGTGTTAACAATCCAACTAACTTCAAAATTTATATCCCATACTATGGTTCAGGGATATTAATACTAGGAGGGGAATAGGTAACTATGAACAGAAAAATCCTATTCACAATCGGAATCCTGGTAATCGCAGTTGTTTTGCTTGGAGGCTGCATACAAAGACCAAAGCCTGCAACAACCTCGACGACAACCCCCATAACAACAACCACTATAACAACCCCTCCATCTTCAACAGAAACCATCTGCGCAGATGGAATAGACAATGATGGAGATGGATTAATTGACAATGAGGACGGAGATTGCTGGATTAGAGAGGGGATAATTGAATTTTCAAACTGGAAACCTGATGTGGGGCAATCATGGGGTCCGGTCGCAACATGGAAAGATTATACAGAGTGGGTGCCTCATGTGGCTGATATTGGGATCAAAGCAATATATATACAAGCACCGTTTGAACATTTAACAGAGGAAGAGGACGGAGAAGATGACCCCTGGAATATAAAAGATTACTATGCGTTTAATTCCCAAAAAGGAACTCTTGAAGATTTTAGGGAGTTTATTGACATATCACACCAGCATGGTTTAAAAGTTGTCTTTCAGCTGGTGGTTTCAGGAGTTAAGCCAGGTAGTTACATATATGACAACCATCAAGACTGGATATTGCATGATACATATGGTGAATTAGCCGTTGTTTGGATAGGGGGCGGCATACATCCGGGTTGGGGGTATGCCTGTGATAGAGCAAATAATGATCTGATTAATTTCGTTACCAACGTGACAAGATATTGGATCAGAGAACATGACATTGATGGTTTTTATTTAGATTCTCTGCAGGCATTATATTGCACTGAGGAAATGGAGGATATACTTGGATGCAATTGTGAACAACCCGTAGTAGGAGAGCATAATTCAATGGAATATGCTAGAAGAGTGAGGGAGGCCATTTTAACAGAAAAATCAGGTGCAATAGTAATCGGGGAAGAATCGTTTAAAGGGCACATCTATAGGCCGAAAGAGTATTGGGAAGAGCATGAGTGTAAAATGGAATTAATTTCTATTCCCCCAGAAGACATCTGCGATTTTTATCCCAACGACTTGGATAGATACCTCATGTGTTCTCTTGGTTCTATTGGTCCTAGCTTTAGTGGATCTATCCTAAAGTACATAATCATCCCAAGTTTTATGGGCACTCCGATATCTAAGGATTCTAAGGATTTAGTTAATTGGTTTAATCAAAATACAGATTGTATTATGTACAATGGCAATAGAGCAAGATACATTTCTACGTTAACTGCACCGAGAATGTCGTTAGTAACGTCTGATTTATATGGGCCGACAATAACATTAATGACCACAGTACCTGGAATAGTTTGGCTGCATTCTCATGAGTTTAGATATACTGCTAATGCTGTGTCTTTATACAAAAGACATGTTAGCATCCGCAACAGCAACAACGCCCTTAAATACGGTTCGATAGAAAATGTCTGGAAATACGGAGATAATACCTATGCTTATTTAAGGGAATATGGGGATGAGAAAGTTGTTGTGGTGATAAACTTTTTGGATAAAACAGCAACGTCTTACCTTGATTTATTCTTCCTTCCAAAGGGAACTGTTTTGTATGATGAACTGAATAATGAAAAATTTACTGTTACAGAGCCAGATAACTTCAAAATTT
>CBFCYF010000142.1:0-4397 GCA_965602195.1 uncultured archaeon
TCTTCCGCAGATAGAGGGAATAATAAACTACTACTCCTCCTTCTATGTCCCCGGATTTGTTACCGCAATGAAGTCTAACATCACATTCGAGAACAATTTCACCACGTTCTTCACCATCGGCAACACGACGATTTTCATGGTGAACGGCTCATCGACGAAACAAAGCGTGTATAATGGTTCCTTAATGAGCATCCTGGCATCTTCCGCAGTCAGTGAAAAGACGGTGCCAATCAGGATAGGGACTGGAGATATTTCCATGAACGTAACATCAGAATTGGATATAGCCATAGTCAATGACCGTTCTGGAAGTATGCGACAAAGTGGCTGGACTTTAAATACAACAATCAACCCTAGCCACATTTTTAGTGATGTAGTTGTTCCTAAATTAGGCTGGAGCCCTACATATAACTTCAATATCCCTGCGGGTACACAAAGGCTTACCGTTGGAATAAATTGGAGCAGGATTCCGGGTTTGAATGGCTCTGAAGGTTCTGAATTTGTTATTAACCTGAGGAGACCTGATGGAACATGGATTTTTAATGAGTACGCAGGAAAACCTAATAGCGCAGGTAACAAAGTAGACCCTCCAGACTTAATAGGCGGAGCAAGTGAATATTACAGCGGCATATGCACAAAACCACAGATATTATATGTAGAAAACCCTCCTGCAGGTGCATGGCGGGTTGCGGTGTATGGATGGAATTTACGGCCTAAAACAAGCTCACCACCCTCCCAGAATGTGACGATAGAGATCTACAATGGAAGTTCAACAGAGCTAGTAAGGAATCCCACAATAATATCAATTGAGGCAGCCAAAAACGCATCCAAAAGTTTTGTAGATGGTATGTATCCTGAGGATAAGGGTGCATATATACATTTCGGTGCTGGTAGTACACTTGCTGAACACCTGACATTTGACAAAGATGCATTGAAGAATAAGATAGACGGTACGCCTATTAGTGGAGGAACGGAAATACAAGCAGGAATCAACGAAGCAACCACTGAATTAGTCAATAATGGCAGAGAGAATGCAACCTGGGTAATGGTTATTTTGACAGATGGCCAGAATGATGCGGGTCCAGGTCCTGTCTTAGTGGCAGCACAAAATGCGAAAAATAACAACATCACCATATTTACAATAGGATTGACCGGATTTGTAAATCAGGATATGTTGAAAGCTGTTGCATCGGAACCAGGATATTATTATTACGCCCCGGACGCCTCTTATCTACCCGACATTTATTCGCACATTCAGAATGTACTAACTGCTGTTTATAGAACACAAATCCTGGAAGTGACGGGGAATTTTACTACAAATAATACGCTTTACGGTTATCCGGAATCGTATATAGAATTCACCTACACACCACATAACGTTTCAGAGTATGGAAAGATATCCATAACAAAGAAAAGCGAGAGATTTAATGAGCCTGTTAGATGTGTAGGTAACATATCTATCCCAGGGAATGTTACAGTATCAAGTATGAAGGTGACCTCTTATTCCGGAGACCACTGGACACATTACCTCAACATAAGTAACAGCGAAATCTTTGCAGAACCCTATGAATTGTGGGCGGCTTATCCGGGTGTACCCTACATTTATCTCGGAGACCCTTATATAGTGCATGTAGATGAACCATGGAATCTAATAAGTCCCGGTGAGTGTAACCTGATAGGGATCAGAACAGGGGATTCCCAGACTAACGACACACACTGCTCCGCAGACGACAGGGCGATTTATACTGTGAGGGTGTCATCAATACTTGGTTACGGTGATGTTCTCCCTACAAACGAAGGATGTTTATGGGATATAGAGTTCAGCAGCGGTAGTACTGTAGTTAACTTATCCATCCCCTCATACTATGCGGGAACCAGGGAGTGTAGTTATACCAGCTCCAACCAGAGCTACGACGGTTCCGATGCCGCTGCAGATGCTGTTTTCAGATTGCTCAGGGAGCTGGATATAGAGGATGATGGCGTAGTTGATATAGACTTTGACTCTGATGCACTTCAATTCGACACCAGCGCCGCGGGGAAGGTTAGGTCCCTCTGGGGTCCGATAAAAATGATATTGGTTATCTGGTCATGAAAATGAAAGTAAAGAGGGATAAACGGGGGATATTTTTCACCATATCTATAGTGTTCCTGATACTGCCTTTAATCTTATTAGTTGTGTTCTATTCCAATATATCCAAGACCAAAACAATGGATGTGTCGGGTAAGGTCAGGTGTGATGAACTCCATTATTTTGTGGAGGATGTAAGACGGGATCTGGAGAGGGCGATGGTAATATTTGGGAGACGGGCAGCCATATATGCCATTTCCGATGTCGTAACCTCCGGGAAGGGATTGGATGGTTATAGATTTAACTGCAGTGCAAACTGTATGCTGGATAATTGTGAAGAACTTTATTTCACTGGGACTGGTGCAGAGGCTGCGATTGCCGAGCTAATGGTATGCGGTACCCTCCACGGAGAGACCTCACCCTATATGGTAAACCATACCTTCCCTCTGTGGATGGATAAACTGAAAGATGCTGGAAAGGATATGCACTTCACACTGAATTTAACCATGAAAAAACTGGAGGTTGTTCCGATAGATGCCTGGAACTTTGCTACCATATCTACTTTCGTGATAAGAATCCAGGATGACGCCGGGATATGCTATTATGAGGATGGCTTCGCTGTTTTACAGTCAAATACCTCCATACTGGATCTCGAAGATCCCCTCTACCCCCTACATACCGAGGGCAGGGTTTCAAAATATATTAGAAACTGTACGGCCGGGATAGATCAAGATGTGGTGGCAGGATGTAGCAAGAGCGATTTAGGTAATGGAACAATCGAAGGGACTGCATTTTTATATAATAACATAGGTAATATTCCCGATCTGATAAACTATTGCGCTAATACTCCACAGGAAATATTGGGGCAACAGATTCTTGTTCTGGACCTAGCAGGTGGGATAGTCTGCAACGGTGGAGCATGGAAAAGCTGTCTAAACGCAAGCCACCCGAAGCATTTTGCTGGTATGATAGATTATTCCTCCGCAGCTGTATGTACCGGCTGCCCATCCACAATACCCTATATCTGTGACACAGGGGAGATGGATGAAGAGGCACCATGGGGGCCTGGATCAAGGGCGCCAGGATGTGATGAAGCTAATATATCTAATGGAACATGCCTCTGCATTAGAAACATACCTGAATGTAACATTTACCAGGTAATAATGGGATCCAACAGCGAAGATTTGGATACAACCTGCTATCAGGTAAGCGATGTGGAGGAAAACTACAACTCATTTTGCATTGAAAATTATAGCAACGGGCCCTCTTTTTTCGACAGGCTTGATGGCAGGCTTAATTTATCTTCGAAATATAGAGACCAGGCTTATAGGAAATTCGGGAACTCTCTTATAGGAATAGAGTCCTTTGTCCGCCCATACACCCTTGAGGATCACAGCATCACAGTTAATGAAAATGCTACATGGGTTGATTATCTCTACTGGCAGAATGAAAGCGGATGTAATGCTATAGGGGTGTGTAGGGGTGGGGGTTATGAGTTTAAATTAGACTGCTCTCATGCCTATAAATATAGGGTTGATACTGAGTGTGAAGGTGCACACGGCTGTTGCGGAGACGGAACATGTAATGTAGGGGAAGACTATGGGAACTGTCCAGCAGACTGCAGTTGTCCGGCGGGATGTCCGGCGTTTATCAATATAACTCACTGTAAACTCCATATGGCTGGACCTAAGTATAATGTAACATATAATGCCACAATATCCAATCAGAGCCATAATGTAATGAACCTATCAATTAATCCCATAATATACATAACAAACAAAACAGGTGCAGTAACAAGTACGGGTAGTTATGTGATGGATAAGGCGGCAGGGCAGACAGGCATATATGAGCACAAGTCAGGTATATACAAGCAAAATGTGGATATAAATGTAACAGTATATGCATCGGAGCCCGGATGCCCGACGATAAGTAATTCAACAAATAGTGGTGCAGTAGGCTTATTACCTCCTTGCTAATAGAATCAGTGACAGTATTACAGGTGATGTGAATCAGTGGTTTACAGCCCATTATTTATATACGTCTTACATCCCATGTCCGTCAGTCCAAACTTAAGAATGCGAGCCTGCAAGGAACCATCCTTCAGATTTTGGGACTTACTTTTTTCACTGTAGGATACAGTATAGCTTTATCCTGCAGCACAAAATTTTGTCTTTCAGACAAAATTTTCTTGTTGTATACGAAAGTATACAAGTTAAAAATTGCGAAGCAATTTTTTTTAATATTCTCAATTTAAATTGCGAAAGTATTTATTCATGAAGTTAATAAAGAATAATAACACAAAATGACGGGAAAAAATAAGGGTTATGTCCTG
>CBFCYF010000143.1:0-4338 GCA_965602195.1 uncultured archaeon
TGATTTTTTTTGCTTCTTCGAAATCTTTGTTGTTTGCTTTTATCTTGATTATTTTATTTTTTCTTGCGAGGGAGTTGAAGAATATTTTTGTTTGTTGTGGGGGTGCATAGTTTTTCAGTTCAGTTAGCAGCCAGTCTGATATGACTATCCTGAATTCGCATTTAAGTGCTCTTATCAGAATCCGGTAGGCTGTGTTGGATCCCCGTTGTTCCATGAAGTAGTCCAGGAATATGTTGGTGTCGAGGTAGATTATTTCAGGCATCGTTTGTTTTTTTTTTGTGGTGGTGTTTGACCTGCATTCCGGGTGTCTGGGGGGTGGGGGGTGTTTTAGGTATGGGATTATGTGGCTAAATCTGTTGGGAAAGTATGGGGGGGGTTGATGTAGTCTGGGGTGAATTTCAGTGGCGGTTAGACGAAAAGAGCTATGAGGTTAAGAATCATAAACCGTTATTTTATCGGGTGATTTTTGTTTTTTGTTTTTTACGTGGTCTGTCCCAGTATGGGTTTTTGCATTTAGGGCATACCTTGGGTTCTTTCTCTTTTCTCGGCAGCCATTCGTGTCCGCAGCGTTCGCATCTGTATCCCATTACTTTGATTTCGACTTTCTTTGCCATATCAGTTAGTAGTATACCGTGGAGTATACAAATAGCAGGTATCTATATACCTATGTAGTAATATATTATATGGGTAGATAAATGGATTTCAGGATAGGATGCGAAGAATTTGAATGTATATGGATGCCGATCGTGGCTGTGGCGGTGTTCTAGGTTTGGGTGTGGTGGGAGTATAGGAGGACGGGATAGATGATAATGGCTGTTATTTGGGGTGGGTTCTACTGGATGAACTCAGCATCTGTTTACCCTTGGGTGTAATTCCCCTATCCTTAACATATCCTAATTCCCCAAGAACCTGTGGGTTATTCCTCACCTTATCATCACTTAGATCTATGGCTTTCTTTTTATCTATTTTCTCAGGTATTTTGTAAAACAACAGGGATCTATCTATCTCTCGTTTGCCTTCCCCGTACTCTTTTAGTCTCTTCCTTAGGATATTCTTTTCTTTCTCAATTATTTCTCTCTCATCAACTTTGACCTTCATCTTCTTTATTATCTCCTGTGCTTGTTTCCTATACACGCCAACTTCGTACCAGTCTTTGCCATAGAGCGTCTCGTGTGCTCTGGCCTGTGCTTCAAGACTTGTTGCCGATTTTTTCTTCTTTTTCTTTTTTGACATATCTTATCTCCCTCAACAGTTTATCTTTGATGTATTCTATATCCTCGTCTTTGACTTCTTTTAGGCCGTGATATGCTCTTCTGATTTTCCTGTGTTGGGGATACTCTTTATCTAGTTCCCTGTAATATTTTTCCCATGATAGTTCATTTCTCTGATGTAATTTTAGCACCAGCAGGCTTCTTATGCAGTACATAATGATTCTGGCTTTTTCTGTTGATGTGAGTTTATCCAGGGCCTGCAGCATTTCCCTTATCTCTTTAATTACTTCATCCATATCTCCTTTTGATGGGATCTCGGATAAGCCTTTCAGTAAGTCCTTTCCTGTCAGGATTTTGCCTTGGAGCATCAACCTGAAGAACCATGGTTCTCTCTTTATGAGGTGAACTAAACCTTTTCTGGAGAATATATTTAGTTCTAAACCCTCTTGCTCGTATTCCTTAACTGCTTCCACATCCTTGGGTGAATCAACGACCACGAATGCATCGACGTCGCTTAGTTTGTCTTTTCTACCCCATACCTCTGATCCGTATACAACGACGGCGTCTGTTCTGGAGTCCGATGCTATTCTGTTCAGTATTTCCTTTGACCTTATATCTGATTCTAGATGTTCTATTATTGAAACCAGTGCCTTGGTTAATGGGCTGTCTGTTATATGGTATCTTCTTGGTTTTCCGTCTTCTGTTTCCACAATCTCTGAGTTTTTCAGGAATTTCAGTGTCTTGTTTATGGTGACTCTTGAGTATTTCGTCTCTTTTTTGATCTCTCCAATACTCTTTGGGTTTTTAATCAGTGATTTGGTTATTTTCCGCTTACTTCTGGGTGTTAAGAAATCTTTTGGTGTGTATGGGGGGTAATTCCCTACAATAACAACGAATTTTGAGAAATTTCTGAGCAGGGGGCCGGCTATATTTGGTTTTACGATAACCTGTTTACCTGTTCTCTTTTTTACTACCAGGTTCTTCTTCTTCAATCGGTCTGTGAGCCTGGAGGCGTAGGTTTCTGATATGTCCAGTAACTTGGCTATTTCTTTTACATGCATTTCTCCGCTCAGCAGGAGGTGGGATAGGATTTCATATTCCATATGTAAACTTATAGGAAACTTATATATGAATAATATGAATAAAAAGTTTACTTGTTGATCTTTTTTTTTCTCTTGTAAAAGAAACCACCTTTATTCATCCGGGTGAATTTTCCCTGAAAAACCTCATGGCAGGATGCGAAGGATTTGAATGCATATGGATGCTAATAGCAGCAGTAGTGGTGTTCTGGGTTTGGGTGTGGTGGGAGTATAGGAGGAGGTAGATGATAAGTGGTATTTATTGGGGTGGGTTCTATAGGTTAAATGAGGAGGTGGTAGGGTATGGAAAGGAAGGTATTTTGTGATGCGTTGGATAGGGCGTTGGATCTGGAGATTGAGGGTCATGATTTCTATATGCGGTGTGCGGAGCATACATCGAATAGGGAGGGTCAGGAGTTCTTCAGATATCTTGCGGGGGAGGAGTTAGTGCATTATAATAGGGTGTCTGAGGTCTACAGGAGTAATTTCAGGGATTATTGTGGACGTGAGGAGAGGGTTCTGAAACTTGGAGGGGAGAGTGCCGTTTTTGAGGAGAATGTTCCTGGGGGGAATTTGGATGAGAGGTCAGATGCTCTTGATGCGTTGAATATTGCCATAGGGGTTGAGGAGAACTCTATTGAACTTTATAGGGGTCTTGCGGAGGGGTCGGATGATCCGGAGATGCGGGAGTTCTTTGAGATGCTTGTGGGGGAGGAGGAGAATCATCGTTCTCTTTTGGAGAATGAGGTTGAGTTTGTAACGGAAACCGGCGTTTTCGAGGATTTCAGGGTTGTGACATTCTAGCAAGTCGATCGCATTTTCGTGTGTTATTGGAGGGAGGATAGCCAATTGGGGGGGGTTCTTTTCTAAAAACCATGAAACTGGATTTGGAAATCACTTATTTCTGTTTTTTACGTGGTCTGTCCCAGTATGGGCTTTTGCATTTAGGGCATACCTTGGGTTCTTTCTCTTTTCTCGGCAGCCATTCGTGTCCGCAGCGTTCGCATCTGTATCCCATTAAGGGGATTTTTTTAGCCATCAGTAGGATTATGTGCGGTTTAAGTATGTGCGTCTTACGCCTACTCCTGCGGAGGCTGAGAGGGGGGGTGGGTTTGGGGTTGGCTGTTGAAGGTGTTGTATTTGATTTCTTTTTTTGTATGATTGTTTGGGTGGTTGAGCGTGTCTCGGTTTATGGTTTCAGTTTTTTTTATTGAATTAGAAAGTATGTCCATACTTTCTAACAGCCAACAAATTCCTGAAAGGAATTTCTTGCTGTTGGTTTTGTGCTTATTGTGGTGGGTTTCGCCGTCTATATTCTCTCTTTGAGGGAGCGTTTTGTGGGTCGGCGTAGGTGATGTCTTTGGGGGTTGTGTGTCGCAGGGTTGGGTGGTGGTGGGGGTATGGGAGGACGGGATAGACGATAATCGCTTTTATCTGATGGGATTTAATATACTATAAGGTAGTTAGTATGGAGGGTAAATCGGTTGTTCTGGGTTTTTTGTTTTTGTTTTTCTTTGCTGGTTGTGTCTGGCAGGAGGAGATAGTCTGCAACAAGCCATATATACGGGTTGCAGATACCTGTTGTTTGGATGAGAACGATAATAAGATTTGTGATTCTGATGAAATCACTACAACATCAACGATTTTAACTACAACTACGTTAAGTGCAACTACAACAGTAAAGAAATGTAGTTTCGCTGGTTTTGCCGCAGTAAGACCTCTCTGTCATGGATCTCCGGATGCAGGGACATTAGAGATTTATTATATAAACAATGTGAACGCCATTGTAGAGGGGAGTAGCAACGTTGAGGGGGATGTTCAGTTTTTTGGTCCAGTGGAGCCGGGAGCTGTAGGGTTTGTTAGACATACTGGTTTATCGGTTTGTTCTGGAGGGGCGGATGGTTATGATGTTGTTATGGAGGTTAATTACACTAACCGGGTTACTGGACTTATGCATTCCGGTAAGGGGAGAATCTGGGGGTCTGGTTATTTTGGGGGGGATGAAGCAGCAACCACGGTATTACCAACTGTTATTACTACAACAGTTC
>CBFCYF010000144.1:0-4329 GCA_965602195.1 uncultured archaeon
TAGACTCGAAAAACCCCATGGATGATCTTAAGAAATCCGTTGTCGAGGTGGGAAAGGAATGGAAAGATTTTCAGAAGATCTTCAGGAAGACGCTGGGTAAGAAAAAATAGTTCTTTTTAATATATCTAATCAATCTAATCTATATTATACTATAGGTGATATTATGGGATCGGAAATAAAGAGTTTATTCCTGCATGAAAAACCAGCTGGTGTGATGTTAAGCCTGAAAGACAACGAATCCATGTACGCATCTGTGATATCAAAGGAGATCGATTGCACCTACACCCACACCCTGAAGATTCTGGATCAGCTTCATGAATACGGGTTGGTGGAGTTTGAGAAAAAAGGGAGGATAAAGGAGGTCAGGCTCACACCTAAAGGAGATGATATAGCCCATGAGTTGGAGGGGGTTGTTAGGCAGTTGGAGAAAACTGAATCCAGAGAGGAGGAAGATAAAGAAGTAGATGAGCAAGAGAAAGAAACAGAGTAATCATTTATCAGACATCTTTCTTTTAACCCTGGCCGTGGAAACCAAGCTCTTCCAGGCGTTTCCTATTCTCTTCATATAGTTAGTGAACGTCAGGGAATCCCTGAGTATAAGGGACCTGCCTTTTTTCATCCTGCCCTCTATTTTTCTCTCCCTCTTTACCAGGCCGAAAGACACCAGCTTAGGAATAATCTTGTTCTCTAAAGTGGCACGGGAATATCCTCCCTCAGATAGGAACCTCGATATATCCTCCTTATCAAGGGCTTCCTTTTCCAGCAACAGCCTCAGGAAATCAGATGCTACCCTGAAGTAGGTGGGCTGATACTTTCTGGGAAATATGAAGTCCACCACATCCTCAATACCCCAGATTATTGACTCGTCCAGGCCTCCCTTCTCCCTGATATTCCCCCCGTAATGCCTGGGGACCCACATACTCTCTGATGCCGGAATACCCCTTGAGGGTGGAAGGGTGGGGTTGGGATTACCTCTTTTCTTTTTCGCCATTCTGCAAACAATAGAATAAATCAGAGTTCTTTCGCAATTCTATCCTTCAGGCCTAGACCTAAGGCAATTGCTATCCCTAAAGAAATGCCGCCCATCAATATCTTGAAGGAATCCGAAAGAACATCAACTCTCTCAAACCCAAATTCCCCGAGTGCCAGAACCGCACCCAAGAATATTATAACTACCTCCACACCAAGTGGAAGTATGTCTCCCCCTGGTGTTTTTCTCGCTCTGATATTGGCTCCCGCAAAATCTGAGATTATCACTGCCACCAGAAGTATCAAGAAACCTCGCATTGCTCCGGGTGTATACTCCAGCAAGCCCTGCATAAAATCAGTTAAAGCTAACTCTTGTTCTCCAACCTGAATAGAGGGTAGAAACATTTGCACCCCTGTTGTCAGAAACAGCAGAACTATGAACCACTTAACGATCAAGGCAAGGATTGTGGATACTGAGGTTCCCTCAACAGACTTTGCCTTATGGTGCCTCCATAGCTCTCTATCCAGACCTAAACCGATTAATGAGTCTTTTGTTATCTTATATGCTATTCCCCCCAAAATTATGCCGCCTATTACTGATATTATCAGGAACAACAGGCTCACCATAAACGTGGATAGTGTCTCCATAGACTCTGGGAGTTTAGAGATCATATCGGCCTGGTATTGTGTCGATGCGAACACATCTGAAGTCAAAAATGACGACATGAACAAGGGTATGAACATATTTACGACAAGTACCGCCACAAGGATATTTATGTACAGGGCTACGAAGTTCACCATCGATGCCCACAATTCCGTGGTTGCGGCACCATATTTAACCAGAACCTTCTCGATTTTTTCGTTGGTTAATATCTTCTGGATTATTACCCTCAGAAGATGTCCAAATGCAAAACCAACAGCGAAACTAAACATAATTGCCAGAGCCAGCAACAGAAAGTAAGTGAAAGTAAGTGCGCATTCCTCAACTACAGTGCTGAATTTTGCCATTATATCTGTTGTCGCATCTGCCATAATATCACCTCTTATGGATTAAATATCCTGTATCCTATATATCATACTGTTATACAGGTATAAAACCTTTTCTCCTGAGGAAGATGTGGATTGAGAAACATAAACCACGGAGGTTCGATGAGATAGTAAGCAATAATAAGCTTATCGAGGAATTAAAAGGCTATGGTTGGGATAAACCCCTGATTTTATATGGTGCAACCGGCGCGGGCAAGAGTATGTTTGCGGGGGTAATCGCTAATGAATTTAACTTTGATCTTGTTGAGATCGACGACCAGAATATTGCTGATGCCCTAAATATTTCACAAACAGGCGGTATTTTCGGGAATAAGAAACTCATATTCATCGATCAGGTGGAGGCAATCAAGGATATCAGGGAGGTTACTAAGCTGGTTAAGGAGACTAAAAATCCCACCATATTGTTGACCTGTGATCTTAAGTCTAAAAGATTAAGGACGATAAAGAAATACTGTAAGTCCCTTGGGTTAAGGAAACTACAAACAGCATCTATGGCAACTATCTTATCCATAATATGCAATAAGGAGGGTGTTTCCGCTGGAAGGGATGTACTATTAAAGATCGCGGAAAACGCAGGCGGGGATGTGAGATCCGCTATTAATGATCTGGAAAACATAGCCAAGGGCAGGGATAGAATAACGGGGGAGAACCTCGATGTGCTGGAGCGCAGGGATAGAACCACAGACATATTCAAGGTGCTCTCCTTAATCCTGGCCAAAAGAGATTTTAATGAGGCGGTAAAATCCACCTGGAATCTAGGTGAACAGCCCAAGGATCTGATACAGTGGATTGATGAAAACCTCCCCAGGGTATACACAGAAATTAACGATCTGGGTAGGGCATATTACTATCTTTCAAGGGCAGACATTTTTTTGGGGAGAATAATGATCCGGCAATACTGGGGTTTCCTGAGATATAGCACTCCTTTGATGACAGGGGGGGTCAATATATCCAAGGGAGATAAGATAAACTTTGCCAGATACAGCTTCCCCAGCTATTTCTCAGCCCTTGGAAGGACCAAGAAGGAAAGACGCCTGAAGGGTTCACTTGGAGTGAAAATGGCCTCTAAACTCCATGTTTCCAAGAAGGTGTTTTCTAGGGAATACATCCCTCTCTTCAGGATACTCTTGGATGAAGATGAATTAATCCAGGAATACAAATTAGATGCTGAGGAGATAGAATACCTGAGGGGTTAATTCAATCGGTGATATCTAATTTATTCTTTTCAAGTAGAATCCTCAGATCGTCCATGCTTATCCTGCCTCGTGTCTTCAGTTTTTTACTTACCTCTAAGGCATCTTTTTCTTTCTTCAATTCCACTTTATCCTGCTTTATTCTCTTTAGTTCCTCATTGAAGGGAGCCAGTTCCTCTCTTATACTGTCTATCTCCTGCCTGAGCTTGAATATCTCATCCCTTAATGGGTTTATCAGGTCGTATCTCTCCATTAATTCCTTGTGATATCCATCTGCGTCTTTCCTGAGGACATCAACTTCTTTGTAAATCTGCATGGCCTTCTCATGATTCTCCTGAGATTTCTGGGCCAGGGATTGAATTTTTGGGTATATTCCATCAATGTCTGTGTTTAGCTTCTTTATGTCTTTATATCCCTTGGACATATCTTTATGTATTAAATCTGCTTTCCCTGATTTCTCAATTCTTTCATCTATTTCAATAATTTTGTTGAAGAGATATATCTCGTCCTCTAAGGAGATATTTTTCGTTAGCAACACCGTTAATTCCTTTTCCATGATTTCCTGTAGTGACTCGTTGGTTCCTCTTGCGATTTTGTTTAACTCGTCTCTACTTATTTTTTTATCTTTAATGTTCCTGCTGAGGTCTTTTACCTTATTTATAACTGATTTTTTCTTTTCCTTTAGTTTAGAAACCTTCTTATTCAGTTTGTCTCTTTCATCTATGGCGGTTTTTGCTTCCTCCAACAGGGTTCTTATGCGCACATTTATCTGATCCCTGCTGGCCTTTAGTTCTGTGATATCTTTTTTGTGTACATCCATCTTCCTATACACTGCCCTTATCTTCCCATTCCTCAGCTCTATCTCTCTTCTTAACTCGTTTATCTTCTTCTTCAGGTCTTTTTCCCCTATTTTCATTGTTTTGATTCTGATCCTTTATAGACATCCCACCAGTAGGCTAATGCCTCCTTATGGTCTTCAATTTCCTTCTCTAAAAGAGTATATCTCTTCCTTGGGTTATCATCTCCCCCTGAGATCTTTTTAAATTCTTCATTCAGATTGGATAATCTTTTCTCTGTCTTTTCTTTATCCTTCAAGAATTTCTCTGCGCTTTTCTCATCT
>CBFCYF010000145.1:0-4116 GCA_965602195.1 uncultured archaeon
TATTGCGATGGTTGCCATAGTCAAAAAAGATGTTTCATTATGCGAGGAAATATCACCTTCAGGAGGTGGAAAATGGACAAAATCTACAGACGATAAGGATGGTTGTATCCTATGGGTTGCTGAGGCGAAAAAAGATGTTTCCTTGTGCGAGATGATAACAGATTCTCTCTTCAAAGATAATTGCATTAAAGGAGTTGCTGAAGCGAAAAAAACAAGATGAGACTATGTTAAAAATTGAGCAATAGGTGATCAGCATGAAATGTCCGCTATGTGATGGGGAAATAACTGTGAAGGAATTAAATAAAAACAAAAGCGATATAGGAAATTACAGACAACACCACTTTTGGGTTTGTCCTCGATGTGATAAACTGATATTCATCACATCCTCAGCAAAATAATCCTGATTGTAAAATAATCTATGGGATTGGATAAAATGGAAAAGAATGGAATTTTGGATTTTGGGTTGATTGTGATGTTGATTATTAGTGTTTTTATAAGCGGATGCACAAGCTCAAAAGATACTCCCTCAAAAGTAGCGGATCCAGCTGGCTTTAATAATGAATTTGAAAAGTTTTGGGATGACGTGGTTGAATCACCACAAGCAGAATATAATCGCAAATTTTTCTCGGGGTATAAGATTGATGAACACAATAATCTGATAGTTTCTACAACCAATAACTGGTTTAATCTCGAATCATATCAACAGCATCAACAACTAGACATGTTTGGTAAAGTGTATAATGGGATGCGGGTTAAATACGGTCTGCGTGAAGGAGATGTTATACTCAAAGATAATGTTGGTGGTGAAATCTGTCGATATACTGTCTGGGGAAATATCAAATGTAAATATTAACCTTTTAAGACCCCTTCGGCAGACTCTTCGCTCCCTACGGTCGCTCGTCCCTATCGGGAGCGTATAACAGAGGATAAAAGACTACGGCTTCGCCTCCGTCCAAATTTTGCTCCACTACGCTTCGCAAAACTTCTTTTATCCTCGTTCCGTTAAGTGAAATCGGGGGCAAGTTTGGGACATTCACGGCGCTTGAATTACAACAACGACTGGAGGCACTACAAAAAGTATACCAATCGATGCTGGTATCCCCACAAAATAGACTATTTCGGTGGAAAAGAAACGAAAGATATCTAAAATACTTAAATGTTTGAGAATTGGAGGTGATTGAATGAAAGAGTTTGATGATGTTTGGGCAGATATATGTAATGCACTGAAAGATAAGAAATATATTGAGACTCTATCGCGTCCTGTTAGGAACGATATTGTTGCTATTAATCCTGATTCCATCGAATTTAAATCTAAAAAGACCAATAACCTAAGAAAAGTTCCAAAATCTCAATTTAAGGATGTTTGGGACATTTTGGTGAATAAAGGGTCATATACCCGAGAAGAGCATGCTCCATTTAGGCATGGTGCTATAATCTCAGCAGTTTACGCGCGTTTGCCGTATATTGGTTGGTCAAAAATACCACGAGAGATCTGGTTAAAAATAAGAAACTGAGTAAAGCATCTACAGCCACCTAGATCTACTGCAGAACGCTAACGCACTCGGACAACAGGTGGGTATGTGGCTTCGCCTTCGGCACTTCACCCAAATTTGCCTCCTTTGGTTGCAAACTTCAAATACGCTCAGAACGTTATTTCTTTTCAAATCATCAGCATAAGTATTATGTGGCAATTAGGGTTTAAGAAGAGATATGATTCTCAGCGCCAGATAGGCGGCGTTCGCCCCGTTATCGATACCGACACACGCAACCGGAACCTTCTTCGGCATCTGAGCTATTGACAGCAAGGCATCTAATCCCCCGAGTTTTGACGAAACAGGGACGCCAATCACCGGCTTATCTGTTTTCGATGCCACCACACCCGGGAGAGCAGCAGAGAGACCGGCAATGCAGATAAATACTCTGGCATCAGAGTTCCCTACAACCTCATCAAGGCGGTCAGGCTCCCTGTGAGCCGAACAATACTCTGTGCCGTAATCAACACCTTTCTCATCAAAAACCTTCTCAGCCTTCTTAACAATCTGTAGATCAGATTTACTGCCCGCGATAATCAACACATCAACCATGTTATAATATTAGGTGGGCTTTAATAAAGGCCAGATTTTTTATATATTGTATACGGAAGTATACAAGTTAAAAATTGCGAAACAATTTTTTTTAAAATTCAAACCATGAAACCCCTCCTTTTTATTGTATTAATTCTTAAGAATATTTGATTACTATGATAAAGATCGCTATGCTCGGTGTGGGGCGGATGGGTAAGGGGATTATAAAGGAGGCTAAGAAGGAGGGCTTTGATGTTGTGGCTGCGATAGATTCCCCCGAGAATCAGATAATAGGAAGAGATGCCGGCCTCATGTCCCAAATAGATGCCTTAGGGGTTGAGGTTAGCAGCGCTGCGGATCTGGAGGATACCCTAAAGAAGACAAAACCTCAGGTAGTGATAGATTTCACCAACGCAGAGGCATGCTTCTGGAACTCAAAGGTTATCTGTAGGGATGGTATTAACATGGTTATCGGAACAACCGGCTTCAGTGGTAAACAACTAGAGGAGATGAGAAAGGATATAGAAAGATACGATGTGGGGGCAGTAATATCGCCTAACATGAGCGTGGGGGTTAATGTATTCTGGGAGATAATTAGTGAGGCGACAAAACTTCTTAGAGACTATGATATCGAGATCACAGAAGCACATCACAGGTTTAAGAAGGATGCGCCCTCAGGAACCGCACTGAAAACCGCACAGATAATTACAGAGGAATTAGGTAAATCCATGGATGATGCTCTAGTCTATGGCAGGAAAGGAAAGCATGAGAGAGAGGAGGGGGAGATAGGGATACATGCCATAAGGGCGGGAGACATCGTAGGGGAGCATACAGTATTATTCGGAACACTCGGTGAGCGGGTGGAGATAACCCACAAAGCCCACTCCAGGGACGCCTTTGTGAAGGGAGTGATAAAAGCCGTGCACTTCATCAACGGAAAAAAAGGCATATACAGTATGAAGGATGTGTTAGGGATTTAAGTCCCTTATTCCTCATCAGAGCCTATAGTATAGGTGCAGTTACCCCCCTCATAATAATCACATCCGGGACAACAACTGTTCCTGTGATCACATTCCCCATATATCTTGCAGTCTCTACAACACATTATTAATTCCTTAGGCGTTAATAGATGCCCCACATCCTCTTATCTTTTCTGGGCTTCTGCCTGCCCCACTCAATGACCTCAAGGCCCCTCATCAGGATGTTCGGGTCCTTCCTGTCTCTCACCTTCTTTATGATGAGTTGAGGGTTCACCCCAACAGACGCCCTTGCCTCCCCCCCGGTCATCCCAAGGGATTTCCCAAACGCTACCAGCTCCCTCGGTGATCTCAGATCCTCCCTCTCAACACCAGCAGATGTTATAATCACAGGCACATCATATTTTCTTGCAAGCACGACATTCTGCCTCATCCTCCCCATTACCTGAGACCTCAGCATCCCATAGGAATTCAGAACCTGGGAGAAACTGAACTCTAAAGCTATTTTCCTCTCACCCATAAACTTTGACATTATATGATCGATGCCGGAATATTTCTGTTTCATGAAGTCCTTCCTCGCATCTTTTTCAGGATTACACAGTACATCCACCTCAAAGCACTCAGACGCCAGCCTATTCACTTTAGTGTCCCCCCCATCCACCAACACTATGTCAGCTTTTTTCAATGCCTTCCGGGCATTCTTTTGAACATCTGTTGTTAGCAGCGCACCTGTAATGATATCCATACCCCCCATATCCCTAAACCCCGATATCTCATCCGAAAACTCCCTGAAATCAGATCCCGGAAAAGATTTTACAAAACAAACACCATGCCAACCTAATCTCTCAAGAAGCGGGATTTTTTCCCTCCACCCTCCCCCATCAACATGGAGGTCATAACATCCAGAAACCATAGTATATTAATCATTTAAATCAATAATTCAAATAGTACTAAAGATTATGTAATGTGAAAAAATGCACATAGGGATAATTCCAGACGGTAACCGGAGATATATGCGGAAGATGGGGATTACCGGCCTGAATAAGGCATACCGTCACGGCATACGCAGATTCTAT
>CBFCYF010000146.1:0-4006 GCA_965602195.1 uncultured archaeon
ATCAAGACAACATCTACACTCCTTGGCAAAGGCCTGCTATTCTTACCGACATTTTTTATCTTCATATCCACCGTAAGCCAAGTTGCACCGGGAGATGGTTTCATATGCTTGTATAGTAACTCTTCATATCTATATCGAACCACAGTTATCTGGAGGTCATTAACTATAACACTCTCACCTAATGAATGTAGAGGCTCAACAAGTGGATGCCCAACAAGGTCTAAACATCCACATACGAGAATAGAAGCTATAACCAAGACTATGGGGAATTGTTTTTTCATAATCATCACTTGTTGTATATTAAATCCCATCCGATAAAAGCCGCCATCAGAATTATTGGATGACGTAATGATCTAGATCATGAAGAATCCGATGAGGGCTACGGCTGCTGTGAGAACCCCGAACCATGCCACATGGGTCTTTTTGAAGACACCCAACCCGTTTATTTTAAGCAGGACCACATTAAAGAGGAAAAAGAATACTGTAAGGGGTACAACAAGGATAATGGGGTTGTAGAAAACCAGCCTGGGAAGCAGAGAGAAATCCCCGTAGAGATACGCGCCTCTACCGACTTTATACAATGCCAGCACACATAATACAGAAACACACGCCGACGTGAAGAGCATATACTTGTCGGGTAGTTTCCGCCACGCCACCTCAACCCTCCTGGTTTTCCAGTTGTCATCCATCGTCTGACGTAGAATGTCCATATGAAATAGCATTTATTTAAACATTCATGTTATTTATATATGATACCTAATAATAAAACATAATTTAGCCTAAAAAATAAAACATAGTTTAATTTATTTAATCTAAAATACACCAAAAAATGGCCTTAGAAAATACACTGCAGGTGATATACGACACACTGTACTCTGCCGCCGGAATCGTCGGCGGAATCGGTGTACTGGTTGGGGCAATACTCTTTGTTGCAGGAAGAATTGCCGGGGGAGAAGATGCTGCGAGATACATGACGTGGGCGAAGACCTCGTTTATGGCGGGCGTTATCTGCTGGGTTGTCTGGGGAGGCATAACAGTGATCAAGGAAACCGCACAGAGTACCCTGACCCTAATACTGCCCCTACTGTAACTGACGCCACCAGATCAGGTACAGTACATACCGGATCAAGAATTGTTCTTGTTACTGATACCGCCGTAGCTAGAGCATATCCAGCAGGGTAAACAAAAATAAATAAAAATGGCGTTCTATCCCGGCAACTGGGAGAGCCTCGCGATGCTGATAATAGGGGCTATGATCCTCCTGTCAGCAATCATATACGTTCTCGGCAGAATCATAAACACACCCAGATGGGTATTGTGGGGCAAAGAGGAGTTCGCCCAAGCACTTATAAGCGCAGCCCTGGTAGGCGCCCTTCTAACAGTCACCACCACACTCACAGGCATATCAGAGGAGATAGTGGGGGGAGACCCATTCATATACTCCCACACCTACCTGGATGAACAGCTCACACACTCCCAGGGCATGAGATCAGACCTGTATATTATGAAGGTCCTCACTGATTTCCTGGCGAACAGCATCCAGCTCGGAGTAGGATACGAGACAGTAATAGTAATTGAGGGCGTCCCCATACCCGTAATGGTTATGGCAGAAGCGCAGCCCCTGAAGGGGCTTAACATCGCGACAACCCTCCTCTCAATATTATTCTATGAGGTGATATACGTCTCATTCATGATCGGATTGGTGAAAGCCATACTCGTCCTGTTTGAGGGAACCATGTTCTATGTTGTTCTGCCGGTAGGCATCATCCTCAGATCCCTCGTGTTCACCCGACCATCCGGGGCCACCCTGATGTCACTGGCCGTCGGCTGCTACATCATCTTCCCCACACTTCTAGCATCAAGCATCTACTTCATGGAGGGAAACAACATCGGCCTGGAGAACGCAAATGAACAACTCAAGGTGGCCGGCGGAAGGCTGGACCTCCAGGACATCACACGCCAGGAAAGCGACTCATGGGCGAACAACGTATGGAACACCATAAAAGCAAAAGGAAACCCCAACGAAATAGGAGGCGGGTTCATCGCACCACTTGCCTCCATAGGCGAATTCATATTCCTGATAATTGCCTTAGTCTCACTTGACTTCTACCTCAGCTACCTCTTCATGAGAGAGCTCGCAAACTACCTTGCAGGAGATATCATACCACTGAAGACCTGGACCCACATCTGAAAACCTAGAGCCTCTCAAATATTCCAAGCCATAACTCTATCTCGGTGCCAAACCACCTCGCCATCTCCCTCGCAAGAAGAACAGCAAGGAGGACGTCAAAAATAGGCAGGATTATCAACCAGACAATCAACTGGATCAACGAATCAGATAGGAGATCATATGTCCCCTCCACGGACCCGAAGAGAAACTCATCGCTGAGTTGCTCCGACAAAGCCAGTATCTCAGAGCTGTGGTTTTCCGGGGATGTCAGGATCTCCAGGTTCCCCTCATGCTGGGCCCTGAACCCCTGCAATTGAACGCCGGCCTCATCAAGCAACTGGGTTTGAGAGCTGACTATCTGGATATCTATGCACAATAGCAACGGAAGAACCAAATAGAAGGACACCGCCACCGCAATAAAGGCACCACCCACTCTTTTTGTGGCAGGAAACGCCCTCAACGCGATACCGATTGGCATAAAGACGCTCATAAGACTTCCCTTAGCAAACAACAGAAACGCTTTAAGCATGTTAAGAAGCAAAACAAAATTCGAGATCAGGTTCGCCGCCTCCGCAAACATATTAGAGAAAGCAGTTAAACCCCTGAAAGGCGTTATCTTGAATATAATCACATCCGTCACCCAGATAGTCAGCGACGCGAGAGCAGAGAAAAACAACACAACAAAAACCAGCGAATCATATATGACAGCCAACACACCTAATCTCCCGTCAATATAGGCCCCCGCCAACTCAAACGCATCCCCGCCCGCTATCTGAACCAACGCCGAATTAATGACCCCGACGATCACCACAATACCCCCAATCAACATCAAACTAACAAAGCCGCCGGCTATGAACTCATCCTTCGCCCAGAAGGTCAACCGCTCAATATTAAGGACTCTCCCAACAACCAAAAGTATCGCCCCCGCCAAAACAGTTATTAACGCTATCGTCGTAGCTATAATCTCCCAATCCATCTTCCCCCGAATATAAGCGCGACCAATAACACCGCAAAAAAAACAGCAAACATCGGCAGCGGCAACGAACCAGCACCCTCTGTTTCCTCCTCCCCCTCAGATAAATTGCCTTCTTCAGGAGGATCTATTGCGCCAGAAGACATCCTATCCCCCAGATAGTACACATCATCCTGGACCCTCTTGTACTCGTCACGACCCCCCCTCTCCTCCTCCTCTATTTTAGTTGCATTCTGGACGTACGTAAACCCAAGAGATTCCGCAAGACCCCTTCTCTGGAACTCAACCGCCCTTGACAACAGATCCCCACCGATCCTAGCGTAACATCCGCTTGACCCACCATCAACACACTCCTGAGCATCCCCATACCTCGTATACGCATAATACCCCATCTCCTCCAGGGTTTCAGGAGATTCAACCGCCACCAAATCAATCAAGGTAAGATACCTCCCCACCCCCTCCTCAAACCTCTCCCTGTCCTCGCTCCCGCTGTGATATGAATTATATGGAAGAATAAACTCGCTGAGGTGATAACTCCATAAACCAAGATGCTCAGCAAACCCCTGACAATCACTGTTGTCTAACGCCACCTTCGCCAACCGCATCTCCTCCTCAGCCCTCTCCTTCCCCGGACACCCCTCAACCATATAAGGACACCCGCCGGCAAAACACTTAGTGCAGTGATAACTCCTTGTCTCAGAGGTAACACCAGCCATCAAGGAATCCCCGGTAATGCAAACACCATACTTACCTGGCAGGATCTCCGTCACCTTCAAAGCAATGAACTCATGGGTCTCCAGATCCCACGCCAACACAGATTGTGCCGCCAACAAAACAAACACCACCAACAGAAATACCCTGAC
>CBFCYF010000147.1:0-3915 GCA_965602195.1 uncultured archaeon
CTACTTATATCAGAACTACTTCAAATATAATTACGATTGATAGTATTTTACTCGTCTTGAATCGACAACCAAAAAATACTTTAACCGTGCACGGTCTTGCAGATGTCGATTATTTTTTTGATCGGGATTTTCGTGTTAGGAGGGGAGATGATTTTCCTGCGGTTTCGGGATATGCTCCAAGGTCGGTTGTTGGGTTCCTTGGAGGTTAATTTATCCGCCACCTCAACCATATTCAGGTCCCGGTCCGGGCAACCGTACACCCTCACCAGCCGGTCCTTCTTCAGATACAGGATAAGATCTGCGTTGGTCACCTCAAACATGTCCTTCGCCAGCGGGTCGACATGCGGCTTTATCTTACCCTCCCTTACTACCACAACCCTCGGCTTCTCACAGACCAGCTCCGACGACTTCTCAAGGCTCTTCCTTACCTTGAAACTGTACCTGTCAGAGAATATCAGCGAATAAATCAAACCCACCATCTGATACATATTCATCCAGTTACGCCGCGTATTAACCAGGGAATTCAGCAGCCGGTACATGGTGTCAGTCTCGACATCAGCGGACGTCTGGGTGTTAGCAACATACGCCACAGTAACCCACCTACGCCACACCTCCTCAGGGAACTTCTGCGGCCTCTTCAAGAGTATAGCATTACATCCCGCACCTTCCCTGTTGCAGTCGATGATGATGCAGTTATCCGACGCCGATGATGGGGGTGAAGGAGTCACGCCGATACAATAATCTGCGGTTACAGAGTCACCATATTTAACCCCCTCATAGACGATGTCATTTGGCTTCTTACCTAACTTAAACAGTAGGAGGGATACGGTGATCAACACATCCAGGTTCACAGGCCTCTTCAACCCGATCTTCGTCATCATCCTCTTTTTATTAAATTATTTTATCGGTTCCCGCACCCTTCTTACATATCCTGTGCAAACCCCCGGATAGCAGCTCATCCAGGGTGCCTAACTCCACATCCACATCATTTCCGCCGAGATAATAATCAGTGATTATTCCCCGCAGTTTACTCCCTGTTTTGTCGTTGTTCGCAACCCAGATCTGCCTTGTTTTGTTGCCTTTTTTTATCTCCTTCTTCCTCCGCTCCATAAGCTTGGTGAGGTTGCCCCGTAGCAGCCCATAGGGATTGTTTCCAGTATCTACCTCCACAAGAACAACCTCCTTATCCCTCCCTAACGCCAGGTCAAGATCTCCTCTCTTGAATCCCAGATCAACAGACGTGTCCATCCGCATATAGCCCCTTCCCTCAAAGAAACTTAGGATCTGATCCACCAGGAGGGTGTGCTCCCCTCCGCCCCGGGTGGCCTTCTCCCTGTAGGGTTCCTCCCCGAACAGGTGGGTGTATGCCTGCTCCCCCAGGGATGTGAGAAAATAAATCTTCTTTGAGCGACCCCTGCGGGAGGTTCGAATCTCCTCCGAGGAGATTAAATCCAACTCCTCAAGCTCCTGGCGCCACCGGCGGAACTTCCCGGCGCTGCCCTTCAACTCCCCGTAGAGAACAGAGGTGTTTATCCTGCCCGCCCTACCTATTGCCTCCAGCATCTGCCTGGATTCCGGGGACAACCGGATGGATAATGAACTGATATCTGATGAAGAAGGTTCGGATTTAGGTTTTATCCCCTCAACCGGAAGCGTGCCCAGGTATCTGCTGAGGTTGTCTCCGGTCTCCTTGTCGCTGAGTGGCTCGATGAACTCCGGCCGGAGCTTCATGAAGAACGGGCCGACCACCTCCCGGTCCTCGTTAACCAGAAGAGACGCGCACTCAAATTTCTTCAGTTTCAGGAGGCGGGTCATCGCCGGATCCTGTATCTCCTTCATGGGATCGAACGCCAGATCCTTTACGGCATCCTCTGCGCCGATGCTGTCCTGCTTAAAGACGAAGCGGGACTGCGTATGCCTCCTCACTCCCTCGGCAAGCTGGTTGATGAAGTGCGTTATCAGCATAACCCCCACCCCCCTCTGACGGAGCTGACCCAGCCGGCTCTCAAGCTCCCGGGTCGCCTCCTCCTCCCCCGTCTCCCTGTGATGGCGTTCCTCCCTGAACACGAGATGCGCCTCCTCGACAATAATTAACAAGCGGGGATCCATATCCCCCTTCTCGTCGAAGCGGACCATAACCCGGGAGAAAATCTGGGACAGCAGAAACGCGTATATGAGAGGCCGGATGAGATCCGAAACCCCGCTCAGATCAAACACACAACCCTGCCTGATGCAGTCATCTATCCTGATTCCCTCCCTCACCCGGTAATTATCTTTCAGCAGTATCTGACGGAAGGCCTCCATGGAGGACCTCAGGTTCTGGCCGTACTTGTCGAAGGTTTTCTCGCCGGTCTTCCAGTTCACCAATCCGAACATCTCCTCTATCGCATCATCTATCGCCGTATACACCTCCGATAGGCTGGGGTCCGGGTTTTCCCCGTACAGCTTGGTGAACGCATTCAACAGCACACTCCGCAGCGGACGCGTGTAGGGTCCTGCGCCGGCAGCCGAAGACAACAGGATAGACAGATTCTGGTAGAAGATGTCTGCGGGCACATCCCTCGGCCTCTGAATCAGGTTAATGGGGGGGTTTTTACGGAAGGGCACGATAATAATATCCTTCTTCTCCCTTCCCAGGCGGGACCACTCGCTGTCGGGTGTTAAAACTACGGTGCCCACTTTCTCTTCTAAAGCATAGTCTGCGAGCATGGTTGCGAGCGTGGTTTTACCCATACCCTGCATCCCGCTTATCTCAGAGTGGACGTTGAATGCGGACTTATGGAACCGTATCTTTTTTTCGGTGAGGTTCACGCCCTTCAGCATCTCATTTCCCAAAAAGACACCCTCCCTGAATATCTGCTGGATCGGGGGGATGTCTACGACAATGTTTTCGGGTGCGGTGTCGGAGGTGAAGAGGATTAATCCGCCTGCGTATTCGCCGGATATGATCTCCCCCCGGTCTATGGGGATCCCGTAGTTAAGGGAGTCCACCTCATTTTGTTTCAGCGACAGCTGGTAGACGGGGAATTTAGTGAAAAACTGTTGCTTGATTATCTCCTGGTCGCCGCCGAATCCTACTGCGGCAACCCTGAATATTGAGTCCCCGGTGACCAGTGATTTGTTCAGCATGGTAAGCCGCTCAGATGTGTAGGCCGCCCTCAGGGTGTCTTTGTAGAGTTTCTTGTCTCTGCTTTCCGAGGTCATCTTCGGGGTCAGGAATGCGGGCACATCCATGCTCACCCCGCTTCTGGCGCCTCTTTCGCTGCTGGATATTGTTTTCTCGCATCCCTCTATCTCCCGGACCACCTCCTCCTCGGCTGCGGGATGGAATGTTACAAGCAGCCTTGCATCGTATCCTGAGAGTGCGTTGAAGAGGTCCGCGAGCGGCGGGGGTTTCACGTAATCCTCCTGCTGGATTTTCTGTGTTGAGTAGGGGTCGTCTACCACAAACTGTCCCTTCGCGGGGAATGCGGTGCACGACCAGAAATCCTTTAATGCCAGGTGATGTGGTACGCCGACGTGGATGAAATCTAGGCCCACAATTGTGCTGAGGATGGACTCAATCACCCTCCTGGATACTTTAGCTGTGATGATGAAGGTCTCCATGTCCCTGAAATCATAGAGGACGGAGAACATAATCCCCCGCAGTTTCCTTGTTATCAGCGAAACATCGAAGGGTGTTGAGGGGACGGCACCCAGCTTAAACATGTTCACGTCATCCACCCGCCTGGCCACACCCCCGTCTCTTTTAAGGATGTAGAAGGATTCTCCTTTATACGATTCGGGCAGTTGTACCTCTTCTTTTAGCGGATGGATAATTTTGTTTATGGTTTTCAATCTTTTATTAAATCCTCTCTAATAATAATATAAACTACTGATACAAATAAATAAGAAATCAGATTAAACAGAAAAAAA
>CBFCYF010000148.1:0-3904 GCA_965602195.1 uncultured archaeon
TCCTCCATCGGGATCTTCGGATATCCCTTCAACTTCGATTTCGGATTAAGATTATACACCTTGATTCCCCTCTTCTGAAGATCTCCCCGGATCCTCTCGAAATGCTTCAGGAAGGAATTCAGATGTGATAAAGCCTGTTTCCTTGAATACCCATCATGGAAATGAGTGTGCTTTGAATGATACATATCATATCCCAGAAGATAGATCGGATTGCAACCCAGAGTCGCACTCATCATTAACGCTCCCACTCCAATGTTATTCCCAGTATAGATCCCCTGGATCATCTTCCCCACGTGGGGATCTGTCCTCTTGAATACGAAATGAACCCCATCATAATAATAATTCCCGGCATCGATCCACACCTTCCATCCTTCGAACGCCCGGAACCTCTTCCGGATCTCTTCCCCCTTCAATCCCAATCTCCTCTCCCCCAGGATCTTCCCTTCATTCAAATCATTGTAAAGATCATTATCCATACAGATCATCATATCAGCAAAAGGCGTATACAGAAACCCTTTATTGCATACGATCATTCTCCCCTTTCCCCTCAACCTCTCGAAATCGAATTCCCGGAGGGAGGATCCTCCACCGATCACGAAACACGCTTCCCCCTCCCAATCTCTCTCCTTCAATTCCAGCCACAATTTCTTTTTGGATCCCTTCAACACTCCACCGAATTTCCAAAAGGGATCTCTCTTTCCCTTCATCATCTCACTCTCCCATATCTGAAAATCGATATCACCGATAGCCATACTTTTGATTCTCATCTTATCAACCCAAAAAAAAAGGGATCCGGATCATTCGTGATTCTCCGAATCCCTTAATCATCAATTCGATTTCTATTTACTATTCAGAAGGTGCTCCCTCTGCCCAACTTGGCTTTGATGCATCGATACACTCAACCTGATCTGTATCTCCAACTGCAGCTCCATAACTCATCCAACCTGCCGAAGCATCCGAGAATGTCAACATATCGAATGAATTGAAGATACTCAAATTCATTCTGTATCCACTCTTGATTCTCAACTTCGGAAGGAAAACTCCCAACCGATTCGTATTTCCCAACATCATACTATTGATCGGCACGACATTGTACGAACTCCATTTCTCCGATCCTTGGAATGCCTGAACATTCACACTTAACGCTCTCTTCACAGCACCCATCAACTGGAGAGGAGTGAGGACATAAAACACAACGGTTGGGCTCACTCCGTATCCCTTATTCTGAACTGCGGTCAAGATCGTGGTGATGGCATGATTGATTGCGATGGCTAGGGATACCGAATAGGAATCACAACCATTACAACCCGGATCCTCAAGTGCGATACACGTGAGAGTATCCATTACTGCCTCCAGGAGATCGTAATGGGCTTGAGCCCTCTGAGAATATGCCTTATTGATAAACTCCATCGCATTATCCTCAACCGTCCAATACTCCTGATTCATGAATAGACTCCGATGCCAATTCAATCCACCTCCGTAAAAGTGAAACGGAACATACTCTTCCGATCCCTGCATCTGCTTCAACTTCACCTTCCCGCCGATGGGAATCCTCTCGAACGTCATTCCGGATTGAACATTCCCGACCTTGAATCCACCTTGCTTGCTCCCTGTAAAATCCCTTACATCAAATATCGATTCATACCCCATATCGTAATTCACAAGGGCATGATATTTTTCAAGGGCTGCTATTGCCTGTGGAGGGAAATCTCCAGTAGTGGTAAACGCTTGATAGGCAGCATGGGTCTCTCCATGTGCCTTCTTGAATTTCTCACTATTTTCAAATTCCTTATCCACGAATTTGTTTTGAAGTGCACACCTAAAAGCCAATGATTCGAGCAACATCTCCTGGTGTTTAGGATTCTCCAATTCGAACTTATCCCAATCCTTTACTAGATATCCTTTCATTTCATTATCTCCTTACGGTGCCTCTTCTTCTAATGGGTGATTCCCATGAAGATCGATCAACACCTCATCATCATCTGCTCCTGCGGCTTCAACACAAATCCCGATCCACAATAAATCGGAAGCGAAAACATTCGTCACGCCATCTCCAGGTTGCTGATCCCAATAAACTGCCTCACCGGGTTGGAATACAATTCCAGCTACCTTAGGGACTCTGATCTTCTCACAATTGTAGCATAAAACACCGATCTCTCCATTCTCAACATCCAGAGTATCCCGGCATCCTGCATTCGGTCCGGTCGTGATGATCTTATCTGCAACCAAGATTCTTCCAACCGTATTGTTGAGCTTATACAGGTGTCCATTATTCAGGGGATCAGATCCATCATACGTGAATTCGAGGGATTTATATGTGCCTTCAACTGGAAAACTTTCAATACCTTGCATCTGCTAATTTCTCCTTTAAATTTTTTTCGTGGAATATGAGGCTTTTCCTCTCCACGCTCATTCGATCAATCAGGTATAAAGATATTATCCTTCAGAGGATCTTCACCGGATCCTCCGGATCCTTCACCTTCTCCGGATCCTTCACCTTCTTCCTTCTTCTCAGCTTTCTTCACTCCGAACACTTCCGCTAGATCATTGAATTCATCAACCTTCTTATCCAGAAATTTCGAGAATTCCTTCTTGATCATCTCAGGATCTTCCGGTGTGAAATCAGGGATCCTCTTCTCAATGAACGCAACTTCCTTCTCATCCAACTTCCTGTCCTTTTTTTCTGTTTCGAATAAATCTCCAATCTGACTTTTCGCCAAATCACCTTTCATGGAATTGATCTGTCTTTCGAGCTCCTTCTTCTCATCCTCTATCTTCTTCACCTTCTCACCATGCTCCTTCTCCACTCTCTTCCTCGCTTCATACTCACCAGTATTCACATCCTTCAATTCCTTGATTCGATCCTCAACCTTCGGATCGTTCATTACTTCCTCCAAATCACACAACTCTGAAGGTCGGTAATGCCTCGTCTTAATGACCTCACGAAGGTCACTAATCGATTCAATAGTCATTTCATTACTCCTTATCGAAATGTTCTTGTTATCCGTAAACTCCTGTACGATGCCGAGCAGGGAAGCCCCGGCAAACCCAGGCTTTTCGGTCTTCGAATTTCCTAATGCGATCCCGGATACATTCTCCACTTCCGCAGAGTACACACCCTGATCATCATTCAATATAATATCTGCCTCAATCGAGGCAACATCCAACTCCTGATCTCTAAATTCAGGATATATATACGCAATTATAATCTCACTCAACACTCCCTTGATCTCCTGTAATTTCTTCCCAACCACTTCACCGATCCTCAACCTTCCGTTATTCTCTTCATTACTCCACGTATGCCCCCGGAATAACGCAATCCCCAACCGGATCTTCTCATGCATCATCTCAATCGCCGATCGATACCACCTTTTCACTACACTCACGAAATTAGATCCATCGATCGATACTCTCCCGGATGATTCCCCCTCATGCCCCACCACAAACGCCTTGAAATGAGGCTTTGGATCACTCTTCTTGATAGCCGAATACATGCGGGGATCCACGATACTCATGATCTCACTCGATGCCATCTCAATCAGAGTCGCCCGGATTCTCATTTTTTCTTCCTCACCCTCGGAAGATCTCCCAGCTCCATCCTCTTGATCCGATTCTTCCTCTCAGGATCCAGCTTGATTTTCTTCATTCTCTCCTGGAATTCCTTCTCCCTCTTCTCTGCATATTCCTCGCCGGATACAACCGGATTCCCATCCTTCCCCATTCCCTTATCCTTCACCATCACTCCGATCACTTCACTCTTCTTCTGATCCTCCAGTTTTTTATCAGGAAGATCACTCGTATGATAGATCCCACTCTTCTTTGTTCTCATATCACTCCTCTCATACTCATTAAATTAGCCGAATCAATCTGCCCCTGTCAACTAATATTTCAAATCTCCTCTTCT
>CBFCYF010000149.1:0-3772 GCA_965602195.1 uncultured archaeon
ATTCAAGAGGGCTGTGAAGCATTACGGGCAGGGAGATTATAAGGTCGCCCATAGGATGTTTAAGGAGATAGATGGCATCTATCCCTACAACTCAAAGGTTAAGGAGTACTTGGAGTGGAGTGAGGAGCATGTTAAGGAAGATAATGTTCTTAAGGTTAAACATGCTGTGAAGACAATAGACTTCTCGAAGGTCATGGAGATACTTTCTAAGGGTATTGGTGTGTCCTCAATTGAATGTCCTAATTGTGGCGGGAAAATTAAGTTAGATTCAATACCCGAGAAGGAGATGATGATTTCATGCCCCTACTGTTCAACAAGCATATATGCCGAGAACCTATTTAATAAGTATTCAAAGATGTTGGAGGATTAGCTGAATCTATCACCTATCGTTTTCCTCCTCCTCTTGGAAGAATTCTCTCTCTTTCAGTGATATCTCGACCTCTTTCTCTTTTCTGAAGATGAACCAGCAGTTGCTGTCCCCCGCATCTTTAACGTCGATGCACTCCCAGCCGTCACCCCCCAGGTGATTTAATTCTCTGCACTCCTCACTATCTTCATCAGTAACATAGCGCATATCAAACTTAACAACCTTGTATCCCCATCGGGTCATAGGTAGATATAAGTAACATAAACTTAAAACTGAAATCAGTTAGAGTTATAGGCATCATAAACATTCCATATCCAGAGAACGGGGGTGGTAATCAATCCAATTAAAAAAGTTATAAGGAAGGTGCTTACGATCACCCCGAGGAATATCAGGATGCCTTTTCCAACATGGCCTTTAATTACCTGACCTAAACCGGGGATAAGAAAAGAGAGCAACGCCGGGACACCATGTTTTTGGGCCATAATATGTATTCAACATACGGGATATTAAATTAAAGCTTACTAGGTCACAGGTTACTTACGTTCGCTTTCGATTGACGCGGTCGATAATTTCCGGGGGGACAGCATCCAGAATTTCAGATATTTCAAAGGCCTCGGCAGTCAACACTATGAGATCATACGCCTCCACCCTGGCGTGGTCTCTGCAGGTTTCCCGCCCCCTGTAGGGTTTTTCACCTGCTTCGACGAGTTCCCGGGTCTCTTTCACATGAGACTCCATCTGATCCATATACCATCCCATGCCTTTGTCTGAGGTCACCAGTTTTTTCATGTTAGATTCTTTGCATTGGGAGGTGTAAATACGTTCGAACGGCTACTGGATTTGTTCCCTTCCCACAGCTCAAATACGCGGAAATAATACATAACACAACCTTCTCAGAAAATCCCTGAAAGAAGTTAGGCATTACCCGGACACCCTGAAGTCCACGCAGATCCGGTAAACCCCCGGCGAATAAGAGCCGCATTTCACAGCATCAAGTACCTCCACATCATAACCCTGGCTCCTGCAGGCAGCCTCAACACTCTCTACTGCCTCACCTGTGCCGGAAGAAAAACAATAAAAGTGGATGATGCCTTCTCTATTCAACGCCGGAAGCGCAACATCAAGGAAATCACCTGCATCCTTCGGCAAAGGCATCACAATCCTGTCAAACTTACCCAGCCTAGGAACCTCAACCCCCACATCCCCGCAGACAACATCAACCTCCACCTTATTAAGCACAATATTCTCCCTCAGATACCTGACTGCCTCAGGGTTCAGTTCAACCGCAACCACCTCCCGGGGACTCCCCAGCTTAGCCATCAACACAGGGTAGGGTCCGACACCTGCAAACATCACCAAAACCCGCTCACCCCCCCTGACCTGAGACGCCACCCTCATACGCTCCGTTCCAAGCCTAGGTGAGAAATAACTTAACTCAACATCCAGTTTATATAAACAGCCGTACTCCCTGTGAACAGTTTCCTTCCTGCTCTCCCCTGCGATAACCTTAAGCCTCCTCGTCCTGAACCTACCTCCAACAGAGGAGGTTTTGTTTACAACCACCTTAATATTTCTGAAGGTCTTCAGGAGGGCATTACCTATAACCTCCGTCCTATCTCCCAAGTCATCCGGGACCTCAATTATCGCAATATCACCTACAATATCAAATGATTTCGGCACGAGCCTTAACTCCCCCCCATCCAATTCCCCACTCAGGGCATCCACCAAAGACAACGCCCTGCGGGGAATCACCTCCCCCTCCCCCTCCACCAACTCCGTATCAGGGATATCAACCTCCTCCTTTACCGGGATGAGTAGATAATCCCCTTCATGCAGTATTCTTCTGCTTAAGTCTATAATCCCCTTCTCCGCCAGAATTCCTCTTACATCCTCGCCCATATCCTTTCTTACCTTAAGGTGCATTCTCTTTTTCATTGAATTAGAAAGTATAATACTTTCTAATAGGAAAGAGCCTCTGGGCCCTTTGCTTGCAAAAATCCATCAGGATTTTTCCAATAGGAAAAACTCTCTGAGAGTTTTTGCTTGCAAAGATTGCAAAGCAATCTTTCCAATAGCCAACAAAATTCCTTTCAGGAATTTTCTTGTTGTATACGAAAGTATACAAGTTAAAAATTGCGAAACAATTTTTCCCCCATCCGTAAGATATTTATAGGAGACCGAACTATATACTATCATGGGAGATGAGAGTAGTGAAACCGAGCTGGAGGAGAGGCTTTCCCAGCTGGAGAAGGTGTTTTTCACAGGACTGGAGTTGTTGATTGGAACAGGAGTGGATAAAATCGAGCAGAAAAAAATAGACTCCCTCTTCGACGCATACGATAAGGTGGTAGGCAAAAAGTATGAAGACGACGAGGAGTTTCTGGATGTTATGCGCTCAAGGAACAATGAATTAAGGAAATTCAGGGAATACATCAAAGAAAATTTCCAGGAGAAAGGGGATTTCGACAGAGAGTTTAAGGAGGTGAGAGCAGAAATCCTGAATATAATGTTGGGAGACTGTAAAGTAGATAGCAAGAAGGTAGATAAATTGTGCAGGGAACTCCGGAAGCTGGATGAAAAGAAGGATTTAGGCGGGATTGAGGGAAAACTCGCCGGGTTCGATGATAACAGTTTAATCAGACATCTCCCAGCCGCCTTCAAGAACAAAAACCTGAAATCAAACATAGGAGACATATCAGACAGGGTAGGGTATTATTCACAGCTGTGTTCTCCCTTCCTCAACGAATCAAGATTAGCTAATGCCCTCTCTCATGTGGGAAGCATAGTAACTGAGATCTATCTCGGGGTGTGCGACGGAGAATTCAGCTTCAGCGGAGTGGTGGGGGATGTAGCTCAAATTATGAACTCCAAAGCATATGATTAACTGAAATTACTCACTCCCGTATCCTACGGACTATCTTCTTACTGCTGTTTAATTCAGAATCCCAGTGCCTATGTACTCTGACTACCTTAGCCTCTAAACCCCTCTCCCTTAGTTGGGTTTCCAGATCCCTTATGTTGAAATGTTGATTCACTCCTAAAGCGATTATATCCGGATTTATTTTCTTTATTGGATTAAATATATCCCGCATGTCACCAAGTATTGCCTTATCCACCACCCTAAGAGCTTTTACTACTGAAAGCCTCTGATTCTCAGGTACTATAGGTTTTTTTCGCTTCTCAACCATACAGTCCCTGGCAACTATAACGATTAATTCATCCCCCAGCTTCCTGGCCTCCTTAAGATAGAGGATATGCCCTGGATGTATGATGGCGAATACCCCTGTAGCAACAACCTTCGTCATTTTTTTATTGAATTAATAAAGTATAGCAATACTTCATAATAACCAAGAAATTTACGAAGTAAATTTCTTGCTCAACTGAAGTCAATTTTATTGGTGTGAT
>CBFCYF010000150.1:0-3769 GCA_965602195.1 uncultured archaeon
GGCTCTCCCTATCGCGTCCTCAAATTTTATATCTATTTTCGGTCCGTAGAAGACCCCTTCCCCCGGATATGCTTTCATATGCCATCAAAGACAGCATGTACTTAATCCAGCTGCGTGACCTGCTGGAGAATGCACTTAGGGAGAAAAACCGCCTGCCTTGGGCTAGGGAGGAGTTTAAGCTGATCGAGAGGAGGAAGCTGGTATATTCTGAGGGAACGTACAGGAATTTCCAGGGAATCAATCGTTTATCGGGGAGGGATCAGATTATCTTAAAACATTTATTTTCTTTGCGGAAACAGATGGCTAAGAGAATCAATAGACCACCTTATTATATCATAGGAACTAAACGATTAACTGAGTTAGTCATCAACCCTCCGGGAACCGTTGGGGGTTGGGGTAGGTTGCGCGGAGTCCATCCGATTGTGCGGGCTGAGGCTGAGCTCTTTTTTAATGCTGTAGTGGAGGGCAAGAGGGAGGAGATATCTTCTGATGATGTGGGGGGAGATCAGCATACACCCAGGCAGAGGGAGGAATTTAAGAAGCTCTCTAGTCGACGTAACATGATCGCGGAGAAGCAGGGAATTCGAGGACATCTCATATTAAATGAGGAGCAGATGTGGGGTGTTGTAACAACAGGCAGCTTAGATGGCTTACGGCAGTGGCAGCGAAACCTGATCGAAGAGTATGTGGGTTAGGGGGTTTTAAAAAATATTTTTTTTTGTTGGGGGGGGTCTCTATTGTGCTGGTGGTGGTTTCTTGCGCGGGGGCGGTGCTGGTGGAGGTTGTTGTGGTCGTTACGCAGGGATCGCATGGTCCGCCGCGGTCTATGTTCTGTTCGCCTTGGTTCAGTATGCCGTCACTGCAGCTTAGAGGGCGTTATGAAGCCCCGGCTGGACTCCGGCAGCCCGTGCAAGAACAGCTTCGAGTGCGAGGGTAACCTGTGTGCGGGCGGGGTTTTGCAGTTACATGCACGGGGAGATGCACGCTGGCATGAACCTTGATGCAGAAGCTCTGGGGCTGGTTGAGGGATTTCTTTAGGGTAATCCTGTAGCGTTTTTTCTTTTTTGTTTTTCTTAGTTCTTTTATGGATGAACGTTTATTGAGGCGTTTCTGGGAGGTTGACTTCCTGCGGGGGACGGCGGTTGTTATGATGATAGTCTTCCATGTGGTTTTTGATCTTGATTTCTTCGGTTACCTTGATGTTGGCGTGGGTGGTGGATTTTGGTGGTTTTTTGCGCGTGCGACTGCGGCGGTCTTTATTTTTTTGGCGGGCGTGTCCTTGGCCTTGAGTTACTCCCGGGTGGGGGGGCGTATGGGGTCTAAGGCTTTGCGTTTGAAGTATTTACGGAGGGGTCTGGGGATTTTTTCATTGGGTTTGCTCATCTCCTTGGTCACGTGGTTTTTTCTGAGGGAGGGCTTCATTTTTTTCGGGATCCTGCATTTTATCGGGGTGTCTGTTATTCTGGCATATCCTTTGCGGGGGTATCGTTTCAGGATTCTTTTGCTGGGTTTCTCTTTTATGGTTGTTGGTGTTTATTTGTCGGGTTTGTGTTTTGGTTTTCCTTGGCTTGCGTGGTTGGGTTTTGTGCCTTGCGGCCTTTACACGGTTGATTTTTTCCCTCTTCTCCCGTGGTTTGGCGTGTTTTTGTTTGGCTTGTTCTCTGGGAATCTTCTGTATCCCGGGTATGTGAGGGTTTTCAGGCTCCCTGACCTCTCTGGTTTCTTCCTTGTTGGTTTCTTCTGTTTTCTGGGGAGGCGTTCACTGTTTTTTTACTTCATCCATCAGCCGGTTTTGGTCGGCTTTCTGTACCTGCTTGGCGTTGATGTTGGTTTCTGTTGATATGACCTAAACAGCATCTGGCGGGTGCCTGCGGGATACCTGCAGGTCTTCATTTAGGGGGGCTGCCCTGCGGTCTGGATTAAACGACCTGTATTTTTTTGTTTTTTTTTACGTGGTCTGTCCCAGTATGGGCTTTTGCATTTAGGGCATACCTTGGGTTCTTTCTCTTTTCTCGGCAGCCATTCGTGTCCGCAGCGTTCGCATCTGTATCCCATTAAGGGGATTTTTTTAGCCATCAGTAAAATTATGTGCTAATAGGCATACATAGAATAAAGATGAACCCCATGACAGGATGCGAAGGATTTGAATGCGTATGGATGCTGATAGCAGCAGTGGCGGTGTTCTGGGTTTGGGTGTGGTGGGGATATGGGGAGGGTAAAAGATAGGCGGTATAAAACCTCAAAGCTTTGATTACAGCACGGTGGAGCCGGTTAGAATCCCATTTCTCTCTTGATTTTGCCGACATTTAACTTACATAGTTTTCTGTCTCGCATGATTTCGATCTCCATCAGGAACAATTCCAGGAGGTCCCAGCGTTTAAGTCGTCTTTTAAGGTAGGTGTAGTCTATCTCCTCCCCGTATTTGTTTAGTATATTGCATATGTCATCCACTGCCTGTGATTTCGCGTGGTAGATCACATCTATGGAATCCCTCTCCAATGCCGTCTTGGATGCGAGCAGGTCCTCAACACACGGCAGGATTAATGTAACTCCCCGCATTTTTCTTTTTTTCTTTCTTTTCCATGTATCTGTGTCGAATCGTCTGGTGTAGCTGATACCGTCTATCCACAGTTCCATGTAATTCCTCATGCCCTTCCCTAATACGGATTTTGAAAATAGGTATCTTTTATGTGTGAATTCATCATTTATTCCCTCATATTTCCACCCTATCCTCCTCAGAATTGTTTTCAGCTTCTTTAGTGTTCTGCCCTCCAGGTCTTTTTTGAGGACTACGTCGATATCTTTTGTCGCCCGTGGTTTAGTGTATGCTGAGATTGCCACACCTCCAGCTATGATGTATTCTATCTCCAGTCGATTCAGCACTTCTGTTACCTGGGATAATAATCCAATGGTTTCTTTTGGCGTTAGCATCATCTTACTTACCTATTTTTTCTTTTATATCCCTGATGAATTCCGGGGTGAATTTTATCGTGTCTCTGGTTATAAATTCAAGATTCGGCAGTTTATCATCGTGTTTCCGTAATCCGTTCACAATTATGGTGATGTATTTCTGTATCCGCCATTCTCTTGCTTTTGTCACCACGTAGGTCCAGTCTATTGACCCGTCTTTGAGTATTATGGAGACCAGGTCTTCGATTGGCAGAAGCCTTTTTTTGGTTAGGTAGGTGTATGCTAGTATCGCATCTTCTTTTTCCGGGATCTTTACTTTTTGATCGTTGATGACGAGCATCCTTGTCTTTGTGAAGTGCTTGTACTGGCGTGTGTAGTCCACCCCCTTATCTTTTTTTTCTCCGAATATGTAGACGGTTGGGTCGTATCTGCCGTACCCGTATAGCTCGGTCAGGAAGGGCCCAACTGCCACGTATCTTATCTTTTTTCCATCCAGTTTTTTTGTTTGGTTTATTATCTCCTTGTATCCGGCTAGTTCTTCTTTTTTGAGTGTTTTCATCAGGTCCTGTAGGCCTTGGAGGAAAAGGTGTTCTGGTTTCACCTGGTACCTCGGATACCCTTTTCCCTCAACTGTTTTTATTAGCCCTAGTTCCAGTAGTTTGCCGATGGCGTAGTGTACTGTTGACAGGCTCATTTTCGAGTTTTCTGCGATTTCTTTTTGATACATGGGTTTCTGTGTGGTGATCATGTATTCCAGCACCTGTATTGTTGATTTCCTCCCTAGTATGTCTGCTATTTCCATGTTATATTTTTAGGATTACATCTATTTAAATGTTTCAATTTATTGAAACAATTGTTT
>CBFCYF010000151.1:0-3676 GCA_965602195.1 uncultured archaeon
AGTTTCAAATCAAAGAAAACCAGCAGACGCTCATTTCAATGTCCGCAAAATGTTAGAATAGACTTTGAGAACAACAAACTAACAATACCTAAAATAAAGAATATCAAGGTAAAACTACATAGAACATTTAAAGGTAAAGTGAAAACAGTTACAATCTCAAAAACACCAACGAACAAATACTATGCAAGCATCCTAGTAGAAGTTCCAACCATAGAGACAAAAAAACCAGAAATCAACAGCAACACGACAATAGGCATTGATTTAGGGCTAACACACTTCGCCACACTATCAACTGGCGGGAAGATAGACAACCCAAAACACCTGAAGAAGTCACTACAAAAACTGAAAGTCATGCAAAAAAGACTAAGCAGGAAGCAGAAAGGAAGTAGCAACAGAAATAAATCAAGACTGAAGGTAGCACACATACATGAAAAAATAACAAACCAGCGATTAGATTTCATCCATAAAATAACTTACAGTCTCACCCACGATAGCCAAGTGGATACGATTGTAACAGAGACATTGAACACACCTGGTATGATGAAAAACCACTGTCTTGCACAAGCGATAGGCGATGTTGGATGGGGTATGCTTGACAACCAATTGAACTATAAGTGTGGGTGGTACAACAAGAACCACCTGAAAATAGGGAGGTTTGAACCAAGCAGTAAGATATGTCATGTCTGCGGTGAAAAGAATGATGAACTGAGATTAGCTGATAGGAATTGGGTGTGTGCTAATTGTGGTGAATCACATGACAGAGACGAAAACGCTGCAATAAACATAAAGAAATTTGGTCTTCAAGACCAGAATCTAATAGGTGGGCAGGAACTGCCCTCCTTAAAGCTTGTGGAGTCATCGCAATAGCGAGGCGTTGAAGCAGGAAGCCAACGGATTCATCCGTTGGTAGTTCACTTTAGTGTTTATGCTCTACATGTAACTCTTGTTGTTTCTTTTTTTTAAACTCCTCCTAGCTCCGGAATTGCCTTTTTTGTTGGATTTGGTCTTTGGGGGATTTCTTACACTACATTGGGGTTATGGTTACTTGGGTGATAGTGTTACAATGTCATTGTAACAAAATTAGAGGTTTTAACCTAACCCAAAAAGAAGGCTTTGCACTTTAAACCCGGTTTTTGCACCTGAAAGTCTTCTTCTGTATAAGAGAACTGGAGATTAATTATGCCTTGTTCTGTTGTTTTACTCATTATATGCTCCTTAATGTGAAAATCTTAAGTGTCATCTTTTGTTACAATTATATCTGCTAAATTCTTTTATAAACAAGATATCCTACATATGCGATTAAGAACATCGATATAATTATACCGGCTACTATGCCCTTAAGGAACTCTGGATTCTTCTCGGAGAACTTGATTGCTTGTCCTATCAGTCCAGTGGGTGCCATAGACATAGCCATACTTTCTTCCACTGTGGTTGTCTGCTCAGATAATGTTGAGGTTGTCACTGTTGTAGTGGACGGCATTATGGTGGTCGCTGTGGCTGTTGTTGTTGCAGCTGCTTCACAGGGTTTACAGGGTCCTCCGCAGTCTATCCCCTTTTCTCCTTGGTTCTGTATCCTGTCTTCACATGAAGGGCATTGTTCACAGGGCCCGCCGCAGTCCACGCCTTCCTCGCATGATTCATGATGGCAATTCTGTATCCCATCGAAGCAGTTTGCCTCAGTAACCGCTATCGCAGAGAATCCACTACTTCCTCCTTTGCTGCCTCCTCCTGAACTCCTGCCGTCCACCCCCCCTGAGGCAAGGGTTGTTGTGGTTGATGAGTCAGGGGGTATACTATCCCTATCCATGACTAGGATATTAGAGCTACAGGTTCTCTTAAGTTGATTATTTGTGTCCATAGCAACACCTACAAGAGTATATAATCCTTCATCGGTTATCTGAACATTCCATGTATTTGAACAAAAAGTTTTCCCATTACAGTCATAATGCCCGTATAATCCCCTGTTATCTCCCACCCAGATATACAACAATCCATTATCATCCAGTGCAGAGACATTTATCACGATTTCTTCATCAGTAAAAACTATTTTACTAGAATAATCTATATCAACGTCAGGTGGATCATCTTCTGAGGGAATGGTTGTAGTTGTACTTGAGGAAGTAGTTGTTGGGGTCGTTGTGGTAGTTGTTGTTGTAGAAGTGATATTCACAGGAGCAGTTAAAATTGGCTCATAAACAATTTTCCCTAGATTATAATCATCATAGTAATCATAGATGTGTTCAGAGATGAGAGTTAAATTAGTGGTTCCCCAGTAATTCAGAGGTATGTTAGTATTATCCTCATAAGATCGTCTAGTTTTAGCATCGTATTGGGTGTTATTATAAATGTTATTAAATCTTATCATGTCATCATACACACGATATGAGATATCAACTCCAATATTATTCTGCACTATGGTATTGTATTCAACAAAAGTGCTTGATCCTATCCCCTCAGTCCTCAGACCTATGCCATTATTATAAATCAAGTTGTTTGTAAAATCCGAGTCGGTTCCCAGTCCGTCTATATTAACTCCATTTTCGTTGTCGAATATTCTATTACCCCTAAATGTGGCGTCTCTTCCACCTGATAAAAGTTCCAAACCATAATGAGGGCTGCCTGAAAAGGAGTTGTTTAATACATACGTTTTGGAATTGGTTCCTGTCCCATAAAATTTTATTGCACAGGAATAAAACGAATTATTTACTAGATTGTAACTTCCCCCTCCCCCTGAATTTATTAAAACTTCAGATGTACAATTGCTGAAACTGTTATTCCTTATTTCGGCCACATAGTTGCCATTATTGAAATCTAAGTGGGCCTCTAAGAGCTTAGAATTTAGGAAATCTACTGAGGCTCTATCGATAGTTATGCCGATATTATCAATAAAACAGTTTTTGAATGCGTTCTCTCCCGTATCGCTGGTGATCCTGAAGGAGATCTCCCCCTGCTCTATGGAACCTGTGGTTATATTTATGGGGCTCATGGAATTACCTACCGCTTCTAGAGAGCCATCCACATAAAGAGCATAGGAATTATCAAAAATTATTTCCACTCCAGGTTCTATTATCAATTTGTTTCCTTCTTCGATTAATGTATCCCCTACTATGACATAAGGACTATCAGCTAGTGTCCATGTTGTATTCGTAGATATAATGCCACTTACGTCCGTACTTTCTACTGTCTCAGCGGATATGAGGATTGAGACAAACAATAATAGGGATATAATCACCGATCTCATTAAGGTATTTTGAGTTTCCATGGCCAACCACCCTGGTTCTATATTAAATCCCATCAGATAAAAGACGATAGACCGCAGTTAAATAGAATCAAACCTCCTTCCAGTTCCAAATTGCCGACTAATATTTTTCAGCTGCTTTGAGTAAGAAAACTATCCCTAGGATTATCATAAATCAACCTAAATTTTTGAGCAACCATAAAGAAAGTAAAACATAGTTCCTTGTTTTTTGGACTGATTCTTGGAAATAATTTATGTTTTCCGAACAATAATCCGGAAAAATATGCGAACGTATCCAAAAACCACACGCCGAGAAAAATCATCGTTACAAATTTGCCGCCGGTTAAATAGCCCGCATCATATGGAAATTCTCTTATTAGTATCAAGGAACCGAGAAAGAGCGACAAATATATCGTTGATAAACATCTGAATGAAACT
>CBFCYF010000152.1:0-3670 GCA_965602195.1 uncultured archaeon
ATCCAATAGACTATTATGGTGAAACAAAACTTGAGGGAGAAAAAATTGTGGAGGAGTTGTGTGAGGATTATATAATCGCAAGAACATCGGTTTTATATGGTTGGCATTCAAAGCTGAATTTTGTTACGTGGGTAATCCAGGAATTAGGTCAGGGACATGAGATAAGTATAGTTAAAGACCAGTTTAATTCCCCGACACTGGCAGATAACCTTGCAGAGTTGATATTGGAGCTTATAAGGGGGAAAGAGAATGGGATTTTCCACACGGCGGGAGGGCAGAGGATAAGTCGTTTTAAGTTCACTGAAAGGATAGCGGAGATATTTAATCTGGATAAAAACCTAATTAATTCAATATCATCGGATGGACTTGAGTGGGTCGCAAAAAGGCCTACGGATTCCTCACTGGATGTTACGAAGGTTTCAAGGATTAAAAGGCCATTAAATATAGATGAATCGCTAAAATTAATGAAGGAAAAACAATGAAAGGGTTGATATTATCCGGCGGTCATGGAACCAGGTTAAGGCCACTGACCTACTCGCAGCAGAAACAGCTCATACCTGTAGCAAATAAACCAATTCTGTTTTATGCAATTGAGGATATAGTAGAATGCGGCATAACGGATATCGGCATAGTTGTGGGCCCGAACAGGCAGCAGATCATGGAAACCGTTGGTGATGGCTCAAGATGGGATGTTAACATCACTTTTATTGAGCAGGATAAGCCGTTGGGTTTGGCGCATGCAGTGAAAATTTCTGAGGATTTTCTTGGGGATGAATCCTTTGTTATGTATCTGGGGGATAATATACTGAAAGGAAGCATTATAGAGCATGTCGATCACTTTAAGAAATCAAAGGTTGATGCAAGCATTCTGTTAAGTAAAGTAGAGAATCCACAGCAATTTGGTGTGGCGCAGTTAAATGAGGATAGATCTATTAAGAGATTGATTGAGAAACCAGAGAAGCCGCCATCAAATCTAGCTTTGGTTGGCGTGTATATGTTCACCTCCCTTATCTTTGAGGCGGTAAAAAATATTAAGCCCTCCTGGAGGAATGAACTGGAGATCACGGACGCCATACAATATATTATAGATCACGAGTACAGGGTTAACTCCGCCATCGTGGAAGGTTGGTGGAAGGATACTGGAAAGCCGGAGGATATATTGGAGGCGAATCACCTGGTCTTGGATGAACTGAAACCATACAATAAAGGAAGTGTAGAAGAAGGTGTCACTATAAGAGGTAAGGTCGCAATTGGAGAAGGAACAACAATAAGAGAGAAGTCTGTGATAAAGGGTCCTGTTGTAATCGGCAAAAGTTGTGAGATAGGCCCAAATACATATATTGGCCCGTATACAAGCATCGGGGATAACGCCAGGGTAATAGGGGGGGAGATAGAGTATTCTGTTATCATGGATAATGCTGTGATAGATTGTAAAAAGAAGATTGTGGATAGCCTGATTGGGATGGATGTAAAGATTTCTGAGCGGAATAAACTACCGGGGGGCCATAAGTTCGTGGTAGGTGATCACTCTGAGGTGGAGATATAGGCGGGGAAGGAAGATGTCATTTAAGTTTGAGAGGCTGGAAATCCCGGAGGTGATCCTCGTAGAGCCTGAGGTTTTTAGGGATGGTAGGGGTTTTTTCATGGAAGTATATAAAAAAAGTGATTTTGAGGAGTTGGGGATAGGTGGATGTTTCGTCCAGGAGAATCATTCTCTTTCAACAAGAAATACTTTAAGGGGACTGCATTATCAGAAAGAGCCTATGGCTCAGGGTAAACTGGTTAGGGTTGTTAGGGGGGAGATATTTGATGTCGCGGTTGATATAAGAAAGGGTTCCCCGACTTATGGAGGGCATGTGTCCAAGATTTTATCTGATGAGAATAAATTGATGCTCTATATTCCAGAGGGGTTTGCTCATGGATTTTGTGTTTTGAGTGATGACGCGGAGGTCACGTATCTTACGACTGAGGTATATGCTCCAGAATGTGAGAGGGGAATACTCTGGAATGATGAGGAGCTTGCGATAGAGTGGCCTATACAGAATCCAAGGGTATCAGGGAAGGACGCGCATCAACCGAAGCTTGAGGATGCTGACATAAATTTTGAGTATAAAGAATGAAAATTCTTGTAACAGGTGGAGCAGGATTCATTGGAAGCAATTTCGTCCGCTATATGCTGGGGGAGCACCCCGACTACGAGATTGTCGTCTTAGATAAACTCACCTATGCAGGAAGGCTGGAGAACCTGCAGGACGTTATGGATAAGATAACCTTTATCAAAGGCGATATCTGTAAAAAAGAAGATGTAGACAAGGCAATTAATGAATGTGATGTTCTCTTTAATTTTGCGGCGGAGACCCATGTTGATCGTTCAATAATAGAGGCTGGTGCTTTTGTTGAAACAGACGTGCTTGGAACTCACATCTTGCTGGAGGCGGTGAGGAGATTTGATGTGGAGAGATTTATTCAGATCTCAACTGATGAGGTTTATGGCAGTATAGAGAAGGGTTCCTTCACTGAGGAGGATCCGTTGAAACCCAACAGCCCGTATTCCGCCAGTAAGGCCGGGGCGGATATGCTGGTTAGATCGTATCATAAAACATATGGTCTTCCAGCCATAGTAACAAGGAGTTCAAACAACTACGGACCATATCAGTTTCCCGAAAAGATTATTCCTTTGTTCATCACAAACCTCATTGAGGGAGAAAAGATACCATTATACGGCGACGGTCTGAACGTGCGCGACTGGATTTATGTCCTAGACAACTGCAGAGCAATCGAGCTCATACTCCAGAAAGGCAGAGTTGGGGGGATCTACAATATCGGTGGCGGTTACGAGATCACTAATCTCGAGCTGACAAAAAAGATTTTAAACTTAATGAGCAAAGGAGATGATTACATCCAATATGTCTCAGACAGGTTAGGTCATGATAGGAGATATTCCCTGGGCTGTGATAAAATAAAGGAACTCGGGTGGAAATCTGAGGTTGATTTTGATCTTGGATTGAAAAAAACCATCGAGTGGTATGGAGAGAATATGTGGTGGTGGGAGCCGTTGAAAAAAGTTTAAGATGGATGTAAGAGAGTTCATTGAGAGGGGGGAATCTGAAACAGTGGAATTAAAACCTAGTTTATCCCAAATCAATGAGATTGTCGAATCTGTTTCGGCCTTCTCGAACAAAAAAGGAGGTAGAATACTAATTGGGGTTTCTAACTCTAAGAAGGTAATAGGAGTTAGAATTGGGGAGGACACGATTGAGAAACTGACGAATAAGATCCGGGGCAATACTGAACCGGTAGTTTATCCATCAATTTTCGTTGTTGGTGCCAACGGAAAGAAAGTGATTGTTATCGAAATTAAAGAAAGCACGGATAGGCCAGTTCTAGCTTTTGGCAGGCCATTCAAGAGGGTTGGTAAATCGACGTTGAGGATGAGTAGGGATGAATACGAGAGAACCATCGTAGGAAAGCACAAAGAGGAATTGAGATTTGACAACAGGATTTGCGAGGAAGTCAGTTTAAAGGACATTGATGAGGAGAAAGTTAGATGGTTCCTGAGAAAGACAAAATTTGAAAGGAGATTGGATGTAGATGAAAATACGCTAGTTGAGGAGGCCTTGAGGAGATTAAGGTTAATAAAAGATGGAAAACTAACCAATTCAGCAGTTCT
>CBFCYF010000153.1:0-3669 GCA_965602195.1 uncultured archaeon
ATAAGAGCCAGCTACTGGCAAAAAAATAATAAAACAGAAAAATTGGCAGACAGATTACCAGAGTACTTAAAGAGAATTTTGTCAGATAAATATACCACCTGTTCCTCTCCGATAAGGAAATGACGAACTCAGAACGGCTCCTGTCCATATCCTCTGGAATTTCTCCTGAAACATGCTTGAAGCTGGCACCTAACTTATGGTAGACTACAGCGGAGGGGACGTACATAACCTTAAATCCGTAAATCCAACACTTAATGCATAAATCAACATCCTCATAATAAGCGAAGAATTCCTTCTGGAAACCTCCAAGATCCAGAAAAACACTCTTTCTAACTAACATTGCCCCGGCACAAACACCTAGAACCTCACCTCCAAGATCATACTGCCCCCGGTCTTTTTCATACACGCCTCTATCCCAAAAATAACCGCTCAACAAAGACATCTCCGCACCAGTACTGTTAATGAAGTCCGGATGCGAATACATCAGCATCTTTGAGCCGCATACACCTATCTCTGCATCACTTTCCATTACATCCACCAACTCCCGCAACCAATTCTCATCAACCAAGGTGTCATTGTTTAAGAAAACTACGAGTTCACCCTCCGCATGCTCAACTCCCTTATTGTTGCCCTCCGAGAAACCGTAATTTCTATCTAAAGCCAAAATTTTAACCCACCGAAAATTATTCCTAACGAACTCTATGGAGTCATCCTTGGAGCCATTATCCACCATTATAACCTCACAATTGGGGTAAGTCTGCTCCTTCAGGGAATTAAAGCACTCCCCTAGATGCTCTCTTCCATTATAATTCAACACCAAAACCGAAACCTCCGGATTTTTACGTTTCATATCGATTCATAAACCTCTTCCATCATTTTAGCGATTCTCATCCAACTATATTTTTCTTCCACCAGCCTTCTTCCGTTTATGCCCATCTTCCCTGCAAGCTCCTTATCCTGCATTATCCTGATTATTGACTCTGCCAGTGATTTTTCATCTCTTATTTTAACAATTATTCCCGCATTAACCCCCTTTATTTCACCTGCGATACCGACTATATTGGTCGCTATAACCGGCTTTCCGCATGCTAACGCCTCCAATAAGACAATGCCAAAACCCTCCTGAGTAGGGGAAATAGAGGGGAGGATGAATATATTGGATTCATTGTAGAACTCAACCAGATTTTCCTCAGGGATAAAACCAAGAAACTCAACATTATCATTTAAGCCCAGAGAAGCTGCCATCTCCCTGTAACTGTCTATGAGTTCTCCGCCTCCGCCAACCCGCAATTTTATGTCTGGAATCTCCTCCCGCACCATCTTCAGGGCCCTTAACAGGTAGTTTAAGCCCTTGTATTCATGATACTGGTCCAGTATACTTAAAAAAGATAGTGTGTTACCTGGTTTATCGACTTCGATTGGCTTAAATCTCTGGATGTCGACGCCATTTGGGATGACAGTTATTTTATTCTTGTATCTCCCCAGATGAGGTGAAGATTCCATGTAACGAGGCTGGGTTATAATTATCTTCTCTGCCCTCCTAAGGACGAATCCCAGCACGCTTTTGTTATAGACTCCCGCGATGTGAGAGGACATCCCACATCCTATGATGTCATTATGGTAGGTTAAAACCAAAGGCGTGTCCTTCATCTTTGATGCGAGAGCACTCCAGTCCGCACTCCAAGGAGTTGGCAGGTGGGTGTGGATTACGTCAAAATTAGATTTCAGGAGTTCCAAGGGCAAATTTAATGTGATATTAGTATTTGCTATCTTCCCAACGTAGCCTAGTCTTTTCACCTTGACTCCCTCTACGACATTTCCTGTATTACCTCCCGCATCGGCACAGAGCACGGTAACCTCATGACCCAGGTTAACAAGCTCTCTTGAGAGATTATATACATAATTTTCCACCCCCCCGACAGATGGATGGAATCTAGCTGGTGTTTGCAATATCTTCATATTCTTTATTGATTTTTTCAGCTATTTCCACCCACCCACATTCCCTCGCCGAATCAACCGCTTTTTTAGACATCCTCTCCCTGAGTTTCTCATCCCCTAGAATCAACCTTATCTTCTCTATAATCTCCTCCCCGCAGAGCCCTACCACAAAACCGTTTCCTCCGTCCTCTATGAGATCCAAAGCCGCGTTGCGTGGATGGTCAACAGTTATCACCGGCACCCCACACGCCAGGGATTCAAGCACAGCAATACCAAAGCCCTCCCGTGTAGAAGGTGATACAAACACCTGAGAAGACTTCATGTATGCTAGGAGTTTAGAGTGCTTCTGGAACGGGAGGAAAGTAACGTTTCTATCTGCCATCTCCATTAGTTTCCTCTTCTCTGGACCATCACCTATAATGCATGTCTTGATGCCCGTGTTGTTTACGCTCCTGATAAGAACATCCACGTTTTTGTCCTTAATGAGGCGCCCTGCGAATAATACATCGAATTTTTCATGTGAGGGCTCTATCTCCTGAATTCCCTTTATATCCACTCCATTAGGCACTACAAAAATATTTTCCTTCCTGACTCCCAGCTCCACGAGCAGGTTCCTTGTCGTTTCAGAAACCACCATATTTTTATCAGTTAATCGTGAGCAAAGTTTTTCTATGCTCTTCCCGAAAAAACCTTTCCACCCCAGGTATTGATACCAGTAATCACTCCAGACCTCATGCCATGTGATGATTAAAGGCGTTTTTTTCAGGGAGGATATCATCCTGCATGAGAAACATGAGAGGTAGGGAAACTGCTGGCAGTCAATTAAATCAAATTTTTCTTTAGAGAGAGGTCTGAGCAGTTTCAGGGAGAACCACAATGCCTCCTTAATAGATCTTCTGCCTGTTTCCGTGTATAACGGTTTGGGTTCACAGACTCCATGAAGAAGGATACCATCTCTTTCCATAACATCTTCGCCCACCCACCATTTAATGCCGTACCAATGAACTTCATGGCCTTTTCCAGAGAGGCGTTTACCTATATCATATACTCTTTTCTCAGCGCCTCCCTTCACAAAAGGATACACTGCATCATAGACAAAGGCGATTTTCATCCTACTTTATATCAAAAACAGAGTGAGAAGAAAGATTTCTCAGGCAATGAGCTTCTCAGCTGTTTTCTCGCTCGTTATCTGCTGCTCTTCGGTGGCTCCAACCCTGATCCCTCTCCTCCGTGCAAGTCGGATTATATCATGTACATTTTTATCCAATAATTCCGCTGCCATCCCAAGCGAGATCCTGCCACCCTCATACAACTCCATGACGTAATCCTCCGCCCCCATATAGATTAACTGCCGTAATGCAGTTGCCTTATCCACATACTCCTCCTTACTCCGTAACCCCACAAGATACATCAACCTCTCCGGAACTCGTAGGGGATACGATATGCTTTTCATTTTAGATTACCTCCACTTTTTTCTTTGCTATTAAATAATTCGATTCCTTAACCAAAGATCTGATCTTTTCCAATGCCGATATTGCATCCCTCTTCTCCAAAATCCTTAGTTCAACAAGACGCGATATTAGATCAGTTGGAATGATGAATGGTATGTTATTCCTGTGAAGCAGGTTCAAAAAGGCTCGATCATCGGTTATAATAGCCTTTCCCTTAATGTTGAAGAATAGATGAAGTGTGGATTTTTCACCGTTACCAAGGTATTTTTAATACCTCAAC
>CBFCYF010000154.1:0-3646 GCA_965602195.1 uncultured archaeon
GATATGTAAATAAGTTTATAGGCTACGGTATTTTCTTTATAGCAGCGATTGCGTTTTCATTGGGAATATTATTTGTTCCCATACCCTCAGATATATCGAGTATTTCATACATACTACAACCTCTACTAATGTCATTATCTATCGTCTTTATTGTAACCATCGCTGTTCCTGTACTGGTTTCATTGATACTCTCGGTTTTTGTTGTATCCCCCCTAACCACTGTGTGGTGGTCTAGGCTTTATATGACTAGAATTAAATCAAGTACAGAAAAATGACAAAGTCTGTTGAGGATATATTGAGGGATGGTTTCGGGGTCTGGAGAAGAAATCCTGTGTTAATACTTCCTTTTTTACTCCGTTTGGTAGTGTTGTTATTGGGTTTATTATTGAGTTTATTGGTTGTTTTAGTGATATATGCACTACTCCTGTTTATTTTTGTTTTACCGATGATTGGAGGCTTCGGAGGGGATGTGCGGGGCATATCCCTCATCCTTTCACTGACTATAGTAGCCTTTACAGTCACAGCTTTTATAATGGTCGTTTCCTTAATGCTTCTGATAAATGCGTTCTTTTTAGGTGGGGCTGTGGGCATGTCAAAGAGAGCAATGGAAACGGGAAAAACAAGCCTCTCTGAGATGATTGATTACGGCAGGATGAAGTTTATCAGCCTATTTTTTGCCACCGTCATCATCTTCTTGATAACAACTCTCGGAATCCTGCTTCTTTTGATCCCCGCCTTCATAGCATTTGCTTCTAATTCAATGGGTTTGGGGTTGTCTCTTCTCTTGCTTGGGATCATTATATGGCTGGCATATACAATGGTCTTAGACTTTGTTTTTGCCCCGGTTCCATACGCCGTTGTCATCGACGATCTCGGGGCAATTGAAGGTGTAAAAGAGGGCTACGGATTCTTTATGGAGAACAAACTCTCTGTCTTCTTCCTCTGGGTCGTTATCCACGCCATTCCCGGGGGATGTAGTATTATTCTTGGCGTGCTCACATCTTTGATAGGGATCATACCCATTCTCGGGATTTTAATCAATATAGTCCTATGGTTTCTTTACATGATATTCACAGCAACGGTTATATCCTCATTATCTGTGATGTGGTGGACCCACATTTATCTGGATAAATCCAATCTAGAATCACTAAACCACTCAACAAAGCTTATAGATCTTAAAAACCAAATAATCCTCAATAAGACATGATCTGCTATTGGCTGTAATCAAGATGTCGAAAAAAACTATTCTTTCTTACTGGTTTCAAATATTCCCAGCGTCTTTCCGGCATCCAACCACCCTTCTGCGTATTCCAGCGCTGCCAGGGCGTTGAAGTATTCACCCTCCTCATAGAAATGCCGGGCATCTGCATAGTAAGCTAAGGTCATGGTATGGAATCGACTGATGATCTGTGCATCAATACCTGCTTTTTTCATTACCTTAAGGTCTTCAAAGAGCGGTTTCGCCTTCCTCATATACCCCGCAACTTTCTCCTTAAACTCATCACCCATTTCCTCTTCTAATGCTGGGATGTTCTCTCAGCCTCCTGGTGGCGATCATGGAGTGTCTCATCCTCTTCCACGATCTTTTTCCCCGCCACCACCTCATCTATGCTGTGGATAGTGCCTCCAGCATTCGACACATACTCCTTTATCTTGGACATATCTGCGAACTTACCCTCCAGAGTAATCTTAACATTCTCCACCTCCTTATCTATCTCAAACACGCTGATATTCACGCCGTCAATCCCCTCTATGGTTGCCAGATTCTTAGCAAAAGAAACGATATCAGGGTTATGTGGTTTAAGCACGTCCAGAACCAACTTCCTTAATTCTCCCATTTTACAAATCCCTGCTATGATATAGGAATTTCATAAAGATAAATTACTGCCCTCCAGAATAAATGTATTTCCCCTAACCTGGACTAATCTAGCGCCTGTTTTACCTGCGACCTCATCTGCTATCTCTTTTCTATCCCTATCTCCTCTTGCAGACCTCAGCATCCTCACCCTCACTTTTTTCCCCTTACCTAGCTGGGATTTTATCTCCTCTATCAACGAGTCAGTTACACCCGATTTACCTACATGCATTGTCAACATTCCTTCATACATTCTCTTTACGCCTCCTTTCCTTTACCTCCCTGATATACGGGTAAAACATTACCCTGTTGCAGTTCAGGCATCTGATTTCCACCCTCTTTACCCTGGAATTTATCCTAACATTTGATGTTACCTGCGGCAACAGGTAATGATAACAATACCTGCAGAATCTCCTCTTAAGCTCCCTGGGCAATCTGACATTGTATCTCATCCCAATATCCCTTACCCGCATCACACAATCATCTGCTCTTTCCAGATTGCCACAGAGAGCTGATTTATCCGCTAAACCCATCAGGATTCTAATCCTCTCCAGAGCAATCTTCCGCTGCTTATCCTTCCTCAATCCCCTCCCCATTTTAAAAAAAAGCACACACTCCCCCCTACCTCGTCAATATCTCAGGTCCCTTCCTGGTTAATAATATCATATCCTCAAATCTGATCCCGTATTTCTGGGGGATGTAGATGCCGGGCTCAATTGTGAAGACCATTCCCTCCTCCAGAATGTCATCAGAATCTCTGCCTATATTAGGGATTTCATGTATATTTAATCCCACACCGTGACCTGTGGAATGATAAAACCTAAATCCCTGCTTTTCCATCTCCTCCTCCACACCCGAGTGGATTTCACCTGCATTAATCCCTGCCTGCAGTTTATCGATAGTCTCTAACTCAAGATTCTCCACGAACTCCAAGTCTCTCTCTTCTCCCTTACCTACACCACCCACCTTTATTGTTCTGCTCATATCAGAGAAGTATCCTAAACACCTGGCTCCCAGATCCACCACCACCATATCCCCGTCTTCTATGCTTTTTCCGGATGCACGGGCATGGATATCTGCACTGTTAATCCCTGAAGACAGGAGCATCCCCTCCTTGAATGGGGGTGTTTCTGAGCCAAGTATCCTGATTTCCTTCTCTATCTCCGCCACCGCATCTATTTCAGTAACTCCTTCTGCTATAATATCATTTGCCTTACCCATTCCCCTCACGGCGATCCCAGCGGATTTCCTGAGGGCGGCTATCTCATACCTTGATTTGATTGCCCTTCTCTTTTCCACGATATCACTGACCTCTATATCTGCCTTCAGATCCCCCGCAAATTTCTGGTACGCCCCGAAACTGATGTTGTTGATGTACAGTTTCCTCAACCCCCGCCTCCTAATTTCATTCTCTATTATGTCTTTTTCATAAAGACGGACATCAAACCCGTATCCTGGATTCGAATATATGTCTTCATAAAGTTGATTATATGGCTCCTTCACCCACAGTATCGCCTCTTTGGGGGTAATGAGAGCCCTCCCAGTGTCCTTTCCCGTCAGGTAAAAAAGATTTTCACTTGTGGATATCAGCAGTGATTCTGCGTCATTCATCTCCATAGCCCCCCTTACGCCCTCAAGTCTTGCCTGCAACTCTTTCATGAAGTCCATGGTAAAGATATTCGTCGAATCCTATAAATCCCAGATACGATATAAACTGCGAAAGTATTTATCCATGGAGTTAATAAAGAATAATAACACAAAATGACGGGAAAAAATAAGGGTTATGTCCTG
>CBFCYF010000155.1:0-3644 GCA_965602195.1 uncultured archaeon
CCTGAAATCATAGAGGACGGAGAACATAATCCCCCGTAGTTTTCTTGTTATCAGTGAAACATCGAAGGCTGTTGAGGGGACGGCCCCCAGCTTAAACATGTTCACGTCATCCACCCGCCTGGCCACGCCCCCGTCTCTTTTAAGGATGTAGAAGGATTCCCCTGTATTCGATTCGGGCAGTTGTACCTCTTCTTTTAGCGGATGAATAATTTTGTTTATGGTTTTCAATCTTTTATTAAATCCTCTCCAATAATAATATAAACTACTGATACAAATAAATAAGAAATCATATTAAACAGAAAAAAAATGGATTGGGTTACCCTAGCCACATTACTTGCAACATCCTGCATCCTCCTCGGAACAATAATCTACACAATCGGAAGAATACTCAACATAGAACGCTGGTCGTTCCTGGGTAAGGTTGTGGCCCTCGAAAGCATCGTCAACCTCATAATAATCGGCGCCGTCGTATCCATCATCGCCTTCTTCACCACACTATCCCTGGACATAATACAGGATACGGAATTAGCCGGCATGGGACCGGACCAATTCAGCATAGCAGACACCTACCTAAACAGCCTCATAGACAAAACAAAACTCACAGAAGACCTGATAGTCATATACAACATGATCCTTGGCTTAATCCAATCCGTGATACTCCGCTTCTCCATCGTCATAATATCAATCAGCGTCGCACCATGCACCGGACTCTCCGTATACACATCAATCAACTCCGCACTACTGAACATCCTGAACCTGATTATCCTGGACATCTACACCCTGAAAACAGCACTTATTTTCTGCAAGGCATCCATGATGCAGATCTTCTTCCCAACAGGCATCGTACTCAGGGCATTCCCCCTCTCAAAAAAACTCGGAAGCGCCTTCATCGCAATCGCCATCGGCTTCTACGTCGTATTCCCGCTCCTAATCGACATGAACGTCTACCTACACAACAACCAGGAGGACCTGCTCGCCCAAGCGAACACCAAACTGGAGGAATTCAAGAATGAATATGACATAACCGAAAGCTTCCAGTCCGACGACCCGGCAGTCTGGGAGAACGCAATCAGGTCAGCAATCAGCTCCGTCCCAGGAGGAGACTTCGTCGACCTCGCGACAGAAATCCATTTCATGCTAGCATACGCCATAGCAGACCTCATCTTCTGGTTTGTTATTTTAACGGGTCTGGCCCTCGCTCTAACAATAATATTCGTCAAGGAGCTGTCAAGGTTTATAGGAGGCAACGTTGGGGCAGGAGCACCCTCGACATTCACCGTACTATAAAAGATAAAAAAAATGACGGGAAACAAAGGTATAGCATTAGGGATCGCAGCAATCTCCGTACTATGTCTGATCGCCAGCCTGCTGCTGCGTGAAGGAGTACTCATAACCCTATCCCTGATCACAATGCTCTTCAGCCTCTTCTTCCTGAGGTTCGGACACATCCTGCTTCCTATGATAACCAGCAGAACCAGAACACACATCCACATCGGAGACTATGAAATCCCGCCGACCATGGACGCCGTGCTCCGCCGCTCAAACAGCAATATCACATACGCCTCGGTATTCTACCAGATCAGGATCTTTGAAAGCATGACCGAGAAAAAAGACCCGGAAACCCAAATCTTCTACCGGCAACTGGAGAACGTCTACTCGACCATCAAATTCCCGATCAAATACTCCACAATGATCTGCCTGAAAGACCTGAGCAAACACAAAGACAAGCTGATACGGGAACGCGGAGAACTTGAGCTGAGCAAAGGAAAAATAATAGGGGACGGGGGGAAAGAAGACAGCAGATACTATGATCTACAGAAAACCGAGAGAAAGATCAAGATGATCGAAAAACAACTAAACAGGCTCGTAGAAGGCGACAAACCAACAGAATTAATCTCATATTTCATGGTCACAGCAAAAGGCAGCACAGACAGGGAGGCAATAGAAAAAGCCAAACAACTCGGAAAAGAAGCATCATCAGTCATATCCTCGGCACTGAAGGTTGAAACCCACCCCCTGGCCGGAGACGAAATGCGGAAATGCTTTGAATGGGAGCTGGGACTTCCAACAAGCATAGACGAATTACATGACGCCATATGGTAACGGAAGAAAGAAAAAAAGATGAGTTTCAGGAAATTAGAGTCTGAGGAACGGTTTGTATCAGAATCCGCGGGAAGAACACCCCTGATCCACACCCCGGAACCCCCCGCAGAGGTGTTGATGAAAGACCCCACAAGAAGCGTATACGTTGGGAAGACAAAGATACACTCCATCCCGTTCTACTGGGACTGCCGCCCACTCGCAAACCCCCACATAGCCATCCTGGGCCTCACCGGAACCGGAAAATCATACACAGTAAAGGCCTTCCTCACCAGGGCATCTATGGTGTGGGACAGCAACTCCATAATAATCGACTGGGCGAACGAGTACCCTGAGTGGGTCCAACAGGCAAACGGGAAAGTCATCCGCCTGGGGGAAGGAGACCACATCAACCTGCTGGATACCGCCGGAATGGCGCCCGTCATACGAGCCAAACAGATAATAAACGCCCTCTGCATCCTAACGGGCCTGGATAAGACGCCGTCAGAAAAAAGACTCCTGCATGAGGCAATAGAAGAAACCTACAAGAAAAAAGGATTCAGCCTATCCGCCGAAAACCAAACCAGGGAGCCGCCAACACTCCACGACGTCCTGGACACGCTGAACCAGATGAGGGAAGAAGAGGGAGACCAGAGAATAAAAAGAGACCTGAGAGACACAATCTACCGGGTTAAACAATTCACACAGAAGGGTGCAGACTACCTCGCCCACAAATCCACCGTCAAACTAGACGACATGCTGACAAGCGGACTCGTAGACATCTGCCTGCAGGCCCTGCCAACAGAGGAAATGCGCAGTTTAATCGGACTGTCCATCCTCCAATTCATCGTCCAGAAGATGAGAAAACACGGGTGGTCAGATGAGAAAGACATCGACCTGATCGTCGTATTAGATGAGGCCTGGAAGATAGCGAAAGACGAGCGCTCCGACGCAATAACAATCGTCCGAGAAGGCAGGAAATACAACTTCATGCTGTTCATAGCCTCACAAAACCCGACAGACCTGCACCAGACAATACTCTCACAGGTCGGAACAACATTCGTATTCAGAATCAAACACGACGACTCCCTGGACTACCTAAAGAAATCACTTAAATTCTCAGACTACATACACCAGAAAATAGAATCCTTCGGTGTAGGAGAATGCATGGTACACCAGATCTACCACAAGCAGATGAACGTCCCCGACTGTTTTTTGCTGGACATCCACGGCGAAGAGCCGATAATCCAATACCAAATCGAATTCACTGACACAAATAAAGGTGACCGTAAAATGCCACAACACACATTTGAAAAAGACGAAATCCTGGACAAAATAAGGAAGCTGGGGATCTCCCCGGAAGACGTGATGGAAATAGAGAGAAACTTCGAGGTAAGCGGACGCAAACTAAGCTCCGTAACCCTCACCATAACCCTGGAAAAGATGGGCGTCAAAAGATCAAACATACTGAACCTGTTCAGAAGCATCGGCGCAAGCGAAGAAATGCTGAAGGCAACATTCCTGGCCGCAGACCAGAAACACAGTGAACCGATAACAAACGTTGC
>CBFCYF010000156.1:0-3625 GCA_965602195.1 uncultured archaeon
CTTTGGGGAAGAATACGGATACATTTTTTCTGGAAATTCATCACAAGCAAGTTAAAGAAGGATATAGATGAGGGAAGATAATCTGGGTGGGATGATCCGAGAATTCCGACACTAATGGCTCTCAGAAAAAGAGGCATCACCCCTAAGGCCGTGAGAAACTTAATGGTGAATCTAGGTTTAGGGGAGAGTGACATAGAGATAAGTATGAAGAATCTCTATGCAGAAAACCGCAAAATCATGGATTCGAAAGCCAACAGGTATTTCTTTGTAGCTGACCCAGTAGAGTTATCCATAGCAGGAGCGTCATCGATTAATGTGGAGGTTCCCCTACATCCCTCTTTTCCTGAGCGGGGAAACAGATCATTTCATTTAAAGACAGATGACTCAGGGAATATGAAACTGTTCATATGCGGGGATGATACCGTGAAATTAAAGAAAGGAGGCGAGATCAGGTTAAGAAATCTATTCAATGTTAAAATAGAGGAGATTCTGGAGGGTGGTGTTAAAGCAACCCGCCTGCATGAGAGAAATCTTGATGTTCCCAAGATACACTGGGTTCAGGACCATATCCAAGCCAAGGTGGTGACCCCGAGTAAAGTGGTTGCAGGTTACTGTGAACCCATGTGCAGTGATATTAAGGAGGGAGATATCATACAATTTGAGCGTTTCGGCTTTGTCAGAGCAGATCAGAAGGAGGGGAAACTGATATTCTATTTCGCACACAGATAAGGAGTTTATAAATATTTAATACTATACATTAAACTCAATCAAACCGATGAGAGTTCATCTATATGAATTTGGAGGGATAAAAAATGAGTTATGTGACTTTTGAAGTGCCGGAGGATCTCGCTGATAAGGCCTTGGAGGCCTTAGAAACGGCCAAGGATAGTGGAAAGATAAAAAAGGGGACAAACGAGGTGACAAAAGCCATTGAGAGAGGTAAAGCAAAACTGGTTTACATAGGAAATGATGTGGAACCCCCAGAAATTGTTATGCACCTACCCATGATCTGTGAAGAGAAAAAAATAGCTTATCTGTTTCTCCCCAAGGCCGAAATAGGGAGTGCGATTAGAATCAATGTACCTACTGCTTCAGCCTGCATAGTTGAGGAAGGCAAAGCAAAGGAATTAGTTGACCAGATTGCTGATAAGTTGAAGAGATTAAAGAAATAGAATGGTGAAGGTACAGATTGTCAAGATAATCGGGAGAACAGGGATCTTTGGGGAGGTAATGCAGGTAATGTGTAAGATCCTGGAAGGCAATAATAAGGGGAGGGTGATAAGGAGGAACGTTAGCTCCCCAATCCAGGAAAACGACATTCTTGATTTAGCGGAGATTGAAAGAGAGGCGAAACCTATCAGATGATAGTGTATGAAGATGGACTGTAGTTTTTGTGGGAAAGAGATAGGGAAGGGAACTGAGAAGATGTTTGTTACGTCAAAAGGAGGAATATCCTATTTCTGCTCTAAGAAGTGTGAGAAAAACCGGTTTAAACTGAAGAGAAAAGCCAGGAAACTCGGATGGACGAAGGACTACAGGAAGGAGAAGAAGACGAGGTTGAGAGCTCTTGAGCATTCGATGGCTGAGGAGAAAGAGACAAAGAAGGCAGAGAAAGAGACAAAGAAGGCAGAAACAAAGACGAAGAAAGAAGTGAAAAAGAAAGCAGAGAAAGAGACAAAGAAAAAAACAGAATCAAAAAAGGAGAAGACAAAGAAAAAATGAGGACCCTTATCATAATCAAACCAGATGGTGTCAGAAGAGGTCTCATCGGAAGAATCATAAGCAGATTTGAAGGATATGGCATCAAAATCCTGGGTCTGAAGATTCTTAATGTTGAAAAAGAAACAGCTGAAAAACTATATAATGTTCATAAGGAAAAACCATTCTTCAGTCGCCTCATGGAATATATAACCTCCGGCCCCGCGGTGGTGGCAGTACTTGAAGTAGACAGGTTGGAGGCAGAGGACGCCATTAGATTCATTAGAAAAGTGGTTGGGGCCACAAACCCCCTCAAGGCAAATATGGGCAGCATCAGAGGAGACTACGGCATGGACATCGATGAAAACATCATACACGCCTCAGATTCAGAAAAATCAGCGGATTATGAAATCCCCCTATTCTTCAAAGATGATGACTTAACGGAATATTTTAAAAAAATAAAATGACTACAGCGTATGACGTCCCACCTAATGAACTGATAGGCAGAACAGCAGAGGATCTGAAAGATAAAATAAAATTAGAAAGACCGGAGTGGAGCATATTTGTAAAAACCGGAGCCCACAAGGAGAGACAACCCGAAGATGAGGACTGGTGGTGGATAAGGGCTGCAGCAGTTCTAAGGAAGGTTTATATGGATGGGCCGGTAGGTGTTACGAAGCTGAGGAGGGAATACGGAGGGAGGAAAAACAGAGGACATAAACCAGAGAAATTCTATCCAGGAAGTGGAAAAATTATAAGAACAATATTCCAGGAATTCGATGAACTCGAATTCACGCAGAAAGTTAAGGGCGGAAGAATGATAACTAAAAAAGGACAATCCTACCTGGATAAGATAGCAACAGACATGGCAAAGAAAAAGAAATAAAAAAATGTCTGAGATCGAAGAGTTAAGGAAGAAACGTATGCAGCAATTAATCCAACAACAAAGACAGCCTCAATTAACTCAACAAATGCAACAACTCAGGGAACAAGAAGAAATTGAGACCCAGATCAAACAGATAATAAACAAGATTCTTACCATTGAAGCCAGATCAAGACTCGCGAATATAAGGATGGCAAGACCTGAGTTCGCAAGACAGATTGAGGTACTCTTGATTCAACTATATCAGGCAGGACGGCTGCCAAAAAAACTTTCAGATGAAGAACTAAAGAAACTCCTTGCAGAGATAAGTAGTAGAAAAAAGGAGATAAGGATAAAAAAAGGGTGATTTATTGCAACTCACCCCCCGCCCTCTGACAGTTCCTCCTCCCCCAGGTCTTCCTCGAATTCATAACCGAGGGCTCCCATCTCCTCCTCTTCCTCCCCCTCCTTAAGTGCTTTTCCTTTCTTGCCGGCCAGGATTATGGCAAGGATTATTATACCTACCGCCAGCAGACCCACAGCCCAGACAACGTAATCGATTCCAAGTAGTTTCCCTCCTTCTAAACACTGCATCAACTCTGTTTCTTTTTTAGTGTACTCTACGCCAAGGTTTTTATATCTGGCTGTCTCGTTCCTTAGTTTCGCCTGACAATCAGTGAGTGAGTCGTTGATCATCTCCTTCTCCGCTATCAGAAGCATTGCCCTGACCGCAAGCTCATCACAAGTGAGATTCTCGGGCGGCGGGCAGGATCTAAGCCAGTCAACCATATTAACAGCGAATCTGAGATTATCATATTTATACTGTGTGGTGTCTACATGAGCATCCGTAAACATCTCAGCACTACTTGCCACAATAACTAAACCCTTACCTACGGGTGATGCAACGACCAGTGGGGGTAATCCACCCTTTGTAAATATTGTCGAGTCTGGAGAGTGGGTTTCATAATCGCCCCGGACTACATACTTGGCATCGGATCCCTCCATTATAGTGATACCATAGCCTCCGAAGAATGCCAGCTCATTTACACCCTGCAGGATTAACCT
>CBFCYF010000157.1:0-3598 GCA_965602195.1 uncultured archaeon
CTGTCTTTTACGCTGGGGTGTGTGCAGCAGCCGGAAGAGACGACTACTACTGTCGATGTTTCTGTATGCGAGAAGATGCAGGATCAAGCAGGGAGAGACAGGTGTTACTGTAACCTGGCAAAAACAAAACAGGATCTTGACGTATGTGATATGATACAAAACCAGGATATCCTAGAGGAGTGTTATTACATGCTTGCAGCAATAAAAAAAGATGTCAGCGTATGTGATAGAATGCAGAGCAAAGACACAAAAAATGTTTGTTATCGGTGGGTTGCAGGAGCAAAAGAGGATCCTGGTATGTGCGGGGAGTTGGAGGATCAGGATCAGAGAGATAAATGTTATGTGGATATAGCAATTAGCAAAACAGATCCAGCCATATGTGATATGGTAAAAGCTCAGAATCAAAAGAATATATGTTATAAGGTTATAGCGGCAACAACACAGGACCCCAATATATGTGAAAGAATAGAGGATCAGGCTCAAAGAGAGATATGTCATATGGGTGTGCAAACAATTGAATGATGCTTTTTTTCTTTTAATCCAACTAATATTATATTATGAGATTTTCTCTTAGCTGTCAGATGATCCTGAGCAGGGAGTTGAAGGGAGTTGATGTAGGGCAGTTGATGGCTGATTCCAAAGAGATTCTAGGTAAAGGTGCCCCGGAGGGGAAAGGAGCTGTGATCGAGGTGTGGTCAGCTGCAGGCGACAGAATAGATCTAAAGATAACCTCCGGGAGGTACGTGAGGCCTCATGACGCTGTTTTCAGGCTCAGAAACTTCTTATCCCAAAAGCTGGGCAGGAGTCATCATATAGGGGTCAGGGAGATCTCTGCCTCAGAGTATGTGATTAAATTTGAACTGGATAATGAAGCCAGTGCCCCCATCAACATACCGTTTGCCAGGGAGGTTGAGTTTGCGGGGGGTGAATGCACGCTTATACTCAGGGATCTGGATGAGGAGTTTCTACGGAGGAATTATGTTGACCGGATGATCAACCTCGTCAAGGAAAAGGTGGAGGAACAACATTATAAGGGAAAAACTGAGCACTGGGAGAAGCTGTGGCAGTCGGAAGCAAAACAGCATGTGTGGGATAAGGACCCCAGCAGTGAGATGGCGAAAAGAAACTGGATTAAACACAGGGGGAGGGGTCAGTGGATTTTCGGCCCGATCCCTACCAGGATTATGAGGGTGATGGAGGATATTATCTGGGAGGAGCTTCTCGCCCCTATGGGTTTTGATGAGGTTATAATCCCTAAGGCGGTCACATGGGATGTGTGGATGAAATCCGGTCACGCCAGGAATCTGTATCCTGAGATGTACTACCTCTGCCCTCCTAAAAGCAGGGATAAGGGGTTCTGGGAGGAGGTAATAGACCTCTATAAGATTACAGGGGAAGTGCCGAGGAAATTAATCAAGGAGAAGATTAAGGAGCCGATTGGGGGTGTTTGCTATGCCCAGTGCCCTCCGTTCTGGCCTTATCTGGAGGGGAAAACGTTGGCGGACGATGGCCTGCCTCTCAAGGTATTTGACAGGTCTGGGACCTCTATGAGGTATGAGTCAGGGGGCATCCACGGGATTGAGAGGGTGGATGAGTTTCATAGGATAGAGATTATATGGGTTGGGACACCTGAGCAGGTCAGAGAGTTACATCAAAAGATTGTTGATAGATATAAGAGGATATTCAATGAGATTCTTGAGTTGGAGTGGAGGATGGCGTGGGTTACGCCGTGGTTCATGGCTCAGGAGGGTTTGCATGGGCTGGCTGGTGAAGGCAGGGAGAGGGATGTTGGAACCATTGATTTTGAGGTTTACCTGCCTTACAGGGGGTCGAGGGATGAGTCTGAGTGGTTGGAGTTCCAGAACGCAAGCAATAATGGGGATAAATACCCTCAGGGGTTTAATGTTAAGGCTCGGCGTGGGGGGTTGTGGAGCGGGTGCACTGGCATCGGCCTTGAGAGGTGGCTTGTGGCTTTTCTTGCGCAGAAGGGTATGGACCCCAAAAAATGGCCCCCAGGGTTCAGGGAGAGGGTAGGTAAGCTTCCGCGGGAGATCAGGTTTCTCTGATCTAATAGATGACTTTTTTTGGGATGTTTAGTCTTAATGAAATATTATCGACAAAAGTACTTAATCCTGTGTTTTTTTCCTCCAAAATTTGTCTTTTATACTCTGCAATAAAGATAATATATGTTAGGTATAAACATGAGTCTTTTTGCTTTTTTAGAAACGAAATCGAAGGAGAAACAATATGATTGCTATGGGTGTGAGATATGGCCCTGTAACTTGGTCCTAAGATACAACAACAAACATCCCTTCAGACGATGCCCGTTGAAGAAACTGAAGGGGGAGAGGATCAACCCCAAACATGTCTCTAGGAGAAACAACTTGAGACGTACTTTTAGATGCAATCGTTGTGGGGGGCTAGTAAATCTCGATGAGGTTACTAGTCATGTTTGCGAGGTTCGCGAGGTTTCTTCAGGTAATCTTTAGGTAGAAACCGGATAAAACCACAGCTCTTTTTATATATCTGCTGATCTAATGATTATAGATGGATAAACGTTTTTTTGTTTCACTGCTGGTGGTTGGAATCCTGGTCAGTGGTTGTGTTGAGAAACCCGCAAGGGAGACGACCTCTACGATTTCCTCATCCTCATTGAGTACGGAGCCTGTTAATCTGTCTGGTATCGGAACAGGAAAACTGAGTTTCACGAAATACTATTCCCTGGATTCCCTTGATGTTGACCTGAAGGTTTCCCAATATGATTTGCCATTGAAAACAGGTGATGTATTTAACTACAATGATTTCTCTGGGAAGATTTCCTTGGATAGTGATGCACTTGCTCTCTTAGAGGAAAATGGTTTTGTGGTGATCAATAACCCATTTGACTCGACGGAGGAATACATCACAGAACCTTATGAAACACTTAAGGATAGGGAGATTCCGGTCTTCATCACATCGGATTCATTGCTGCACCTGTATCATATACAATTCGATGAAACTTTGAGGCAGATTGAGGAGAGGGAATTCTATGATAATATCTGGGAGATCAGCGGTGAGTTGCTGGAGGATTCAATAGAGGGATATAATGGTGCTTCAGGGGATCTGAAGGAAGCATACAAGCGGAATACCGCTTATCTTGCGGTTGGGTTGGAGCTGCTGAAGCCAAGGGAGGATCAACTTTGCCCCTATGAATATGAGAGCGAGTGTCTGGATGCTTATTTCAGGGAGGAGGATATTGTGAAATATGAATTTAAGGTCCCGGATTTTGTCAAAGAAGATGTTGAAAAGGAATTAGGGTTGATAGAGAAACATGAGGGGTTCTCAAATTCGCCGATCTTCATCTACAAGGAGGACTACTCCCAGTATGTTCCGAGGGGGCATTATACGAGGTCGGAGAAACTCAAAAATTATTTCAGGGCATTTATGTGGTATGGGCGGATTAGTATGCTCTTGAAGGGAACAGATCAGGTGGGGCCGGGAGAAACCTGTAATGATTTCCCTCCCTGCAAGGCTTTAATCTCAACCTATGACGCTAAAATTCAGACGACGCAGGCTTGTTTGTTTGCCTCTGAATTCGCGGGAAGCAGGGAATTGAAGG
>CBFCYF010000158.1:0-3503 GCA_965602195.1 uncultured archaeon
ATTATTCAATCTATACTGAGTATATAAGCGAAAGGATTTAAATATGTAATGTTATATATTATAATATAATCATAATGTAAATATGACCGAAGAATATTTCTCATGGACTAAAAACTTACTTCAAGAAGTCTGTTTATTAATCGCTCACAACATTTTTTGGGCAAATATCTGTTCTACCCGTATGGCACAGCAAAGTTACTCTTTTTTGCCGAAGCTTGTATTTCCTTGCAGCAGTTTCACCTTTGGCAGAAATCATACATTCCTCACTATATCGGAAATAATTTCCGTTAAACAGATAGTTCATAGTATTCATCTCTTGCCATTCTATCTGTTATTGAAAATAGTTCCGCATATTTCTTGCTCGAAAAGGATTACTTCAGGCATTCTGTAGGATCCATCTCTCCACTTTCTTCCCGACTTTTTCATAACACTACCAACTATGACACAGTTGTCACAGCTTGGCACAGCTATGCAAGTTTATATCTTCTGTTTGGGTCCGTTTTGGATGTTGAGATATCAATAACAATTTTTTTCTTTACTAAATCTCTCAGGTCCCGGATAGCTGTACGTTTTGAGGTTTCAGTTATTTTTTCATAATCTGTTCTTGTTAATTTTCCCCCTTTCTCTAGAAATTTGATAAATTTCTTCTGCCTTTCATTCAGTTCAGTTACTCTGACCTCTGCTTTCTTCTCCAATTCTTCAAATTTCTTCCTTGTTGAGAACAGGGCAACGATAACCGTTCCATCCACGTCTTTAACACTCGGTAGTTTCGGTTTGAGGGGGTGTTTCTTATGTTCATCAATTATCTTATCCCATCCCTCTCCAAGCTCCTCTATGTACTGAACCTTATTGAAGACGTTTGTCAGGACCTCATTCCTTGAGTACTGCTTCTCCATAATGTTCTTTTCATTAACTCCGCCCCCGAATCCGCCGGGGCTGTTGAATTCAATTCTGTCTGTGAACATCTTGACGATTATCTTGCTTCCGCTTATCCAGTAATCTCTGTGGACGACTGCATTGGTAATGATCTCCCTGATTGAGAAAGAGGGATACTCGGGTATATCAACCCTCTGCACCCTGTCCGGATATTGAGTGGACATCTTCAGTATGTGTTCCTCTATGTATTCGACGCATTTATCCACCTGCTGGAATAGATTGCCATCAAATTCTCTGTAATCTAATTTATCCACCCAGACTTTATCACCTCTATATATAGTATGTAGGTCTTCATGAAGAATTTCTGCGGGTTTTTGCCGAAGATTGTCGAAGTGTGCATCTCATTACAGTAGTTTCACCTTCGGCAGAAATCATACTATTCCTTCTTCTATCGGAAATAATTTCCGTTAAATTTCCGTTAAATTTCCGTTAAAGGGATAGTTCATAATATGTTAATTTTTTGCTTACTCCCTTCTGCGTTAACACCCTTTTATCAACTAATGAGTTCAGGTCGTTTCTCGCCGTTCTTTCTGTTATTGAAAATAGTTCCGCATATTTCTTGCTTGTTATCCTCTTGTGTTCTTTCATATAGTCTATTGCTTTTCTTTGTCGTTCATTTAACCCTAAGCTGTCTAAATATCTATCTGTAAGTTTGGATTTCCAGAGAGTAACAATCAGGCTTGTCCCGGTGAATTCGAAATCCGGTTCCGCAAGACCCCAATCCCTGCACCATTCCATAATCTTGTTTGTTCCGGTGCCTACCTCCTCAATATACCTAACCCAGAAGAATTGCTTTGTTATTGATGGATTTGGTGGCATAGACTCGTGCTTCTGTTTCAGGGTTTCAACTGTCCAGCCGTCGGGGAGTCTACCGGGATTCCAGAATTCAAGCCTATCGTCAAATATTCTGACCTGAACCTTGGATGTTGCTTTATAGTCTCTATGGCATATGGCGTTGGCAAGGGCCTCTCTTATTGCCTTTGGCGGATATTCCCATCTCTCCTGTCTTTCAATTTTTTCCTCTTCAATCCATGCCGCCATGGCAATATTGTTGAAGATGAATTTCTCTGTCTCTGTTAATTGATCAAATATATTACCCTCAACTACTCTTAAATCGATCATCTCGCCGGTAACATCCACACCCTTAAATCTAATACCCTTAACCTCAGACTGTATAAAGAATCTCTGCGGGTCTTTCCCAAATAATAAGACAGCGGCATTTGTTGGTTTCCTATTATGCAGAAGTTTTAATCGCAATAATGCTTCATCAACGGGGGTGTCTTCCCCTATATCCAAACCCCTTTCATGCTTTGCCTTCCTCAAGAACCATTTCACTTTTTCTTCATCAATATCCTCTAAACTTGCTTCCTTACAGATCTCTGAATCAAACCTCAGTTTATCCCTGTGCTCTTCTAGAATTGTCCTCTCGTATTCGTCTCTGTTCATTCTTACGGTTGATTTTCCAACCCTCTTGAATGGCTTGTTGAATGCGAGAACCGGTTTCCTGTGGGATTCTTTAACCCCGATTATAATCACATTCCTGCTTTTCTCTTCAACAACAGAGATGCTGGGGTATATAACCGGGTCTGTGTTGTCACGAATTTTGTTTGTTAGTGTTTCTATTGTATCTTTTCCTATCTGAATTCCCTGAATCTTTCCTTTATCATCTACTCCGACGATTATCTTGCCGCCTTTCGCACCCGCAAGTGCTGCTGCAGATTCAATGATTTTTTTCATCTGTGACAGGGAGGGCTTGAGTTCGATGTTCTCTGATTCTAAGTTTTTGATCAGCTTCTTCAGTTCTTTGACGTCCATGATTAGAAATTTGATTGAGAGGTAAAATATCTGTTTTTGTCTGTGCCTGTATTTTATTATGGAGTCAAAACATATTCTTTTAGTGTATAGTCATTTATTCATTATATAATGGGATTATATGCGAAAGGATTTAAATATGTAATGTTATATATAATAATATAATCATAATGTAAATACGGTGGTTATAATTAAGAGATCTTTTTTCCGTGGCGGGGGCCGTAGCATGTTTTGTTTTTTTTTCCGTAGTGTCCCCCACCCTCTTTTATTCTGTTTTGTTGTGAGGTGGTTGTCTTGAGGGTTTGTGCTGTTATCCCAGCTTTTAATGAGGAGGAGAATATTGGGGCTGTTGTCAGGAGGACGGGGGAGTATGTGGATAGGGTGGTGGTTGTGGATGATGGTTCTGTGGATGGTACTGCTTGTGTTGCGGAGATGTTGGGTGCGACAGTCGTGAGGCATGGGGTGAATAGGGGTTATGGTGCTGCGGTGAGGAGTTGTTTTGATGCTGCGAGGCGTTTTGATGCTGATGTTACTGTGTTTTTGGATGGGGATGGTCAGCATCCGCCGGAGTATATCCCTGATTTGATTCGGCCGATGCAGGATAATGGGGCTGATATTGTCGTAGGCTCCCGTTTCCTTGAAACCTCGAGCGACATACCCGCTTACCGCAGGTTTGGCATTAGTGTTTTGAACAGAATAACGTATTTATTTTCAAAGGAGAATCTTGATTCGCAGAGTGGTTTCAGGGCTTATTC
>CBFCYF010000159.1:0-3476 GCA_965602195.1 uncultured archaeon
GCCAGAGCAGGGTGGTGAACTTCACATGGACCGCTCTCCCAGGGAAACACGCCCTCAGTATGAAGGCAGACAGCAACCCTTCTCCGTATGGAATGATCCAGGAGATAAGCGAGAGTAATAATGAGGTGTCTGCTGAGGTCACGGTTAAGGATCTGCCCTTGAAGGATATTGAATCAGGTCTTGTAGCCCTCTGGAACCTGAATGAAGATGGTGGTGGTATAGCTCACGACATCTCGGGGAATGGGAATCATGGCACAGTAGTTGGTGCTGGGTGGACGGAGGGTGTTTATGGAAGTGCTTTGGAGTTCGATGGATCTGGAGGGGATTATGTTAGGGTGGATGATGATGCGAGCTTGGATATTGGTGGGGCACTTACTGTGGAGGCTTGGGTTAAACCGTCTCAGATTTCTTCTTCAGGCACTGTTGTTTTCAAGAACAGGGAGTATCTTCTACGTGTCCGGGATAACAATTACGTGGATTTCTTTTTGTGGGATGGGGTGGATTGGGAGCCTCGGGCTAAGGGCCGTGGTTTATCACCTGATAGATGGCATTACGTTGTAGGGGTGTGGGATGGTTCACACATGCAGGTTTATGTTGACGGGGAGCTTACAGGTTCCCGGAACCGGAGCGTTAATGTCACGGCAACAGAAAACGGGGTTTATTTAGGTAAGGGTATTGGTAATCTTAATGGTTCGTTGGATGAGGTGCGGATTTATGATCGGGCTTTGGGTCCGGAGGAGATCAGGTATCGTTTCGAGCGATACCATGAGGCCTTAATCTATCATTTCAGCGAGGGGGACGGTTCTGTTGCAGTGGACAGCAGCCCGAACAACAACACGGGCACGATTGTTGGGGCAACGTGGACGGAGGGGGTAGCAGGCTACGGGCTATCCTTTGACGGAGTGGATGACTACGTCGACTGCGGCAATGATGAGAGCTTAAGTCCGGAGGAGATTACGATTTCGGTTTGGGTGAAATTGAACAGTTACAGCAGTAATCCAAATCTCGGTTACCAGGAGATGTATGTATCCAAAAATGAGGCTAATGGATACTACTTAAGAACCCGTGGGACAGATCACCACATAGACTTCGGAGCCGCAGGTAAATGGGCTATTGTTACTGGAGGTACGGTAGAACTAGGCAAGTGGACTCATCTTGCGGCAACATATGATGGGGCTGTGGGGAGGATATACAAAAACGGCGTTCTTGTCGGCTCAGGAGATCACGTAGGTACTATTTTAGGAACCGGCACATTAAAGATCGGGAGAAGAGATTACACACCACATAATACGTTCCTTAATGGTTCGGTGGATGATGTGGGGATTTATTCTCGTGTGTTGTCTGCTGAGGAGATCCAGGACTTGTTTGGCAGGTATAGGGGTGGTCCGGCGGCTGCGGTGTTGTATTTTGATGAAGGCGGGGGGTTGGTCGCCAATGATTCGTCGGGTAACGAGAACCATGGCAGCATAGATGGGGCAGAGTGGACGGAGGGAATCTCAGAGTCAGCTCTCTCGTTTGATGGCGTAGACGATTACGTGAAAGTACGGGATCATGCGACCCTGGATATTACGGATGAAATCACTGTGGAGGCTTGGTTTAAGCCCGCCCGAAACTACGTTGAGGAGCCGGGTGCGTGGGCTGGGGGCGTATACCGGGACCATTACGCGTGGGTGCTTAGCTGGCAGGGCTGGACGGATGGTTGGAGTTTCAAAATCTATAACCAGACCTACGCTAACCATGGGGCTAGCTCAGTAAATGACTACCTTTACACTGACCGATGGTATTATGTTGTCGGGACTTTTAACGGAAGCCAAGTCTGCATTTACGTAGACGGCGAAGAGAAGCAATGTGTTGCGACAGCTTCGGGCTTCAAGTTGAGGACTACTGGAAATCCGTTGGAAATAGGAAGAACTGAGGGTAAGTATTTTGATGGCGTGATTGATGAGGTTAAGGTTTATAGTTTGGCTCTTTCATCAGGGCAGATCCAGGAACACTACAAGCGCTATCATGAGGCCGCAATCTACCACTTCTCTGAAGGCTCTGGCGATAAAACATATGATTCCAGCATGAACAACAACACTGGATTCATTCACGGAGCAACGTGGACTGAAGGAGTTTCAGGGAACGCCTTGGAGTTTGATGGAGCAGATGATTATATAGCAGTAGCTAACCTGGCCTATGATACTGCAGGTTCCATAGATGGGGTGACTGTTTGTTCCTGGATAAAAACAACATCAAATAATCAGATAATAGCATCATGGGATAGAAGCGAGTACTGGCGGTTTGGTGTTGGGAGTTATGGAGACCCTAATGTCGTCACCTGGAGTACAAGAGCGGAGGGTGTTCATGATATGAGCGGCAACATCGCCGTTAATGATGGACTATGGCATCATGTATGTGCTGTTTATGATGCTTCAACAAGCGAGAAGAGGATATATGTGGACGGTGACTTGGATGTTTCTGCTGCCGCCCATGGTAATCACGCTCTTGGTTCTGGAGCTGTCAGGTACGGTTTTATTGGGGTTGGCAGTGAAGCATCGGGTTTTGATGGAAGCAAGGGGCCCACATCTTATTTTAAGGGCGGTCTTGATGAGTTTAGACTTTACTCCAGGGCATTGAGTCCGGAGGAGATTAAGGGTTTGTTCCTTTGGGGGAATATTGAGTCCTCAGAGGGTGTTGGGTCTTCGACTCCTGTTTTTCCGGTGGATCCGGATTCGGGCTCCGGTGTGGGTTCAGAGGATGAATCTACGCCGCTGTCTATTCCGTCGATCCCTATGTCGCCGTTCACCTCCCTGATGTCGCTGACGGCGTTGGCTGCGGCGGCTTATTTATTTAGTTACCAGAATTCCGGGGATATTAGGGCTAGGTTGGATGGTGCGATAAGGAAGATCCATGGCAGCGGAGTTAACATCCAGAACCGGGTTGTGGATTCGGTTGTGGTGGACGGTAAGGATGTTACGCAGATAAACCTGGAGTATGTGAGGGCGGATGAGGTGGTGATAAGGAATGCGGATTTGAGGTATATTGATTTGGAGGGGATTACGGCGAATAGGGTTATTATTGAGGACTGTAATGTGGGGGAGGTTAGTATTAGGGGTAATGTAGGTGAGGTGGTGGTCAGGAACTCTGACTTGGATAGTTTAGTGTGTAATGTTGATGGTTTAGGGCGGCTGGAGCTTGAGAACCTGAACGTGAAGGGGGGGGTAGTCCACAGGTCCCGGGATGCTGGGGAGATCATTGTAAGGGATGTTGTGGCTCAGTCTTTGGATGTGAGGGTGGATTATAACCGGGGGGATGCAAGCATAGATTTGCGGAATCTCTTGGTTAAGGAGAATCTGAGGTTTGATGTGGATGCAAGTAGGTCGCTTATCGGGAGTCTGGGTTTAAGGAACTTGTATGTTGGGGGGCGGTTGGATGTGGATTTGGATTTCAGGGATGGGTCTGATATCAGGGATATAATTGTTGATGATATTTAT
>CBFCYF010000160.1:0-3474 GCA_965602195.1 uncultured archaeon
CCACCAGTCTGAGTGAGCGACCGAAGGAGCGAACGGAGACTGGTGGTTCTTGACAAAAAGAGGGCGTTGACGGCAACCATTTTGGAAAAATTGTTGACGGAAAATACTGATTAAATTTTTGGTCGAGCTTTTTTTTAAAGCTCGATGACGAAAAGAAAAAGAATCCACTTCATGGATTCAACACAATAATCCGTTGGTAGTCAGAATTCACTTAATGACCTCTGCCCCAACCCTTTCTTTAGAAAAGAAAGCGTTGACGTAAAGAAAGGGAATCCACTTCATGGATTCAACACAATAATCTGTTGGTAGTCAGAATTCACTTAATGACCTCTGTCCTTGACCCCAGAAATTATCATCTTCCTCCTTCAGTGTTGGTCTCCCGTATTGTCCGCCTCCCCCAGCCACATATTTGATCTCATCGTGCCTGAATCTCTCAATCACCCTGCCTACCTCATAATCCACTTTCTTGACGTCCTCTACATCAGAATCCAGAAGAACATTGATTTCTGTATCGAATCTCCCGACCAGAGAATCCCATCTGGCATTTACCTTCTTGCTGTTAACTGCTTTTATCCCGGTAACTAAGGAAATCACCTCTGCCAGGGGGATGATATGTGTATATGGGGGCCGGTGTACCGGATGCCTCGCATCATCCCAGGAAGACAACTCCCCTATCCGATCCACAACACCCTTCTTTATCAGCCCCCTGCATTCAGGGCACCTCCATCTGAGGCCAACGGCATCCTCCATTTTGAATCTCAGATAGCATCTTGTGCAGGAGGTGAGGTGATATTTTCCCTCCCTTGGATTAAGACCCACATTCTGGATGAATTTCCTGTTATTCCTCCTCAGTATTGCGTTCTTAATTTCCCTGAAACTCAACTCCCCAAGTAGCAGCCTGTTGAATTCCCTCCCCAGACGATGAGGCCAGGGGCTGTGGGTATCTGAGTTACTCATGAATGTCACATCTGCAAGTTCCCGGATCCTGTCCGCCATATCAGAGTCGGCGCTCAAGCCAAGCTCAACAAAAGCGATGTGTTTAGTGTTATCTCCATAGCACTCCCTGAGGGAGTCATATTCCTTATACATTGCAGTCCAGGGAGTGAAGGCATGTGCGGGTCCGATTAAAGCCCCCGCCTCCCGGACGTAATCCACCACTTCCTCGCCGTTGATCCTGATGTTAGGTCGCCCATCTCTATCAATATTACTTGAGAATTTAATGAATTCATCTCTCAGAGACTCAGCAGACGACATCGACGGAAACAATATAAGATGATGCACTCTCCTGGCGTCCTCAATCTCTGAGGTGATGATGAACTTAGAGGTACACCCCCTCCATGAATAAACACCCTCATTATCCTCTGAAAGCTTCTCTTTAAGGTGCCTCAACCATCCGGGGTGAAGGGCGTCTCCGGTTCCCACAAGATTAAGGCCCTTTAAATCAGCTTGTTTACCTATTACAGGAATCTCCATGTTCTTTGAGGTGCCCCCAGAGTACCTGGAATGTATATGGAAATCTACATCAAATTTTTCCATCATCGCCTCCAATTTTTAACGGCTTATACTGAATAATATCATAGAAAGTAATAAGGTGGCTTATCCATGGACCATAAATCATACTGGAAGATATTCGGTTTATTGACGTTATCCCTCCTACTCTATATGTTCTATCCCTTCATGGATGGCCTCATATACGGCGTATTTATTTACTATATAACCCGGCCCATCTACGAGAAGATACATGCTAAACTCGGGAGGGAAAATATCTCAGCTGCCATATCCCTCCTCATCATAGTATTTATAATAGTTCTTCCAGCCCTGCTGATTTCAACGCACATCCTAAACTGGGCATACCAAAATATTCCTTCATTGATGGAGAATATCCAGGATATAATACCTGAGAAGTATCTCAACCAATTATCACTTATCTTGGAGGGAATAACCACAGACGATATACTTGGGTTATTCAGGGAGGGTGAGTTACATAACATAATCATTGATTATGTAGGGCAGCTTACTAACTTCTTTTTCCGCACCCTCCTCATACTCTTCATCACCCTTGTGGTGACGTTTTACCTGCTTAAGGATGGCCCCCGGCTAAGGCAGTGGTTTCTGGAGAAGGTGTTGAAGGAGGATGAGAGGGGATTGGCGGAAAGATACTTTGATGCTGTTGATTCCTCTCTCTACACACTTTTCGTGGGCGTTATTTTAACTATGGTAATGACAGTAATATTCGCTATTCTGAGCCTTACTGTCTTAAATAGTATTGTCCCTGAGGGTCTGGAGAAATTCTCACCTGTTGCGGTTTTAGCGCTCGCTGTTCTCTGTGGGCTGGTGAACCTGCTTCCTGGAGGGGTGAAGATAGTCTGGGTTCCATTATTCCTGCTCTTCTTTTTCCAGGCGTGTTCCCTGGGAATCCTATTGGAGTCACTGGGGTTCTTAATCCTCTTCGCCGTAGTGATGGCAGTAATCGTTGACTTCATCCCGGATCAAATACTTAGACCGTGGGTCTGTGGGAGGAAGAGCCACACAGGGATAATTCTTTTTGCCTTCATTTTCGGTGTAGGTGTCTTCGGTGCGAAGGGATTGTTTATAGGCCCTATTCTGGCGGTTCTGGTAATGAATTTTATGAAAATAGTGCTCCCTGAGACAAGGTCTTAGCTGTCTCTAAGGCTTATCTTCCTCATCTCGTTTTATCAGGTTAATGTAGGGAGCGTTTAATATAACGAATACGCCTATTATAGCCGCCTCCAACCTCTGGGTCGTGAACAAGACAACAAAGGCCAGGGAGACGACGCCTCCGTAGAGCAACATCATGCTTAGATGCCTGATCATTACGGTTGTAGACAGGGTGAGGAAGGCCACCGTCGCCGAGAAGAATCCGATGTAGACTATGGAATTTCCCAGCGCTGACGTAAAATTCGTTATTTCAGCTGAGTGTCCATGCAGGTTACATCTGTTGAAAATCACGTCCCATTCCCTTGTTTTTATTAAATCATCCTCCCCCCAGAGCATGTGGTCTGCCATAAAAGTCATCTCAGAGCCCAGATATGCCAGAGAGAGACAGAAAATAGTAAAGTAGGCAGGATTTCTATAGAATAAGAGCATCCCGGTGAGGGGGATGAGTAATCCAGCGGATATGCCTACTATCGCCTCAAGGAGCTGGATATATCCTAAATCCGGGTCGGCGGGGAATGAATGAACGATTCCATGAACATTCCATGTGAAACTAAAATAGGGATTTGAGCCTAGAAAAACACTATAAACTAAGGGGGCGCCCAGCAACGCTAAAAAAACCATGTTTATTACTATCGCTTCCCGCCTTATTTTCTCCCTGCCTCCTTTCTCCCGCATATCCCATTCATCGAACAGGAAGGGATTCATCTCCTCCCTTTCAATGAAAGATTTTCTCATACTAGATTATGACATCCTAGAGTATAAAACCTCAAGCAGATATCCTGTTGGTGACAATTA
>CBFCYF010000161.1:0-3466 GCA_965602195.1 uncultured archaeon
GGAAGGAAACTGACATCAATATAAATGAAATAAAGGAGACCGTGAAAAATTTTGTTTCAGCCCTTATCAAACCAGACAAACCAGAGCAGAAATTTCTTGAGCATTTCTACAGGAAAGAGTTCATGCCCGAATTATTGTTCGGGGATATTGGATACAACCCAAAAATAAAAGAGCATCCGATGGTTAAATGGAAACTACGTGCACAATAAATCCAAAAAATTTCTCTTAAGTCGGTATGCTGTCTTCAACGAAAGTGAATGTTAAAGTCTGAAGCAGATTGCTGCGTCTTTAATCCTGTCATGCTCCTCCCGTATGATAAAAAAGTTGTTGTGCCTAACTCCCTCACTTCCCTCTTCTGATCCATCTCCTGCTCAGATACCACTCCAAAAACACGAGAATAGACAACAATAAACCAAAACAACGAAAGGTTTTATTTTTCCAAGTCATCTATAATATAACAAAATCGAGCCAACAAAAACCGCTTAATACACTAAATATCCTCGCCTTAATCCTTTCTTTGGAAAAGAAAGCGTTGGCGGAAAGAAAAGGAAACTTGCTGCGCAAGTTTCATTTAAATAACTAAACTAGAAGCTTCCTAGCGTCATCTGCTTCCCAAGCCCCTTCAATTCGTCCTCCGAGTAACCTAATGCCTCCAGAATACGCATAACCGCCGGCAGCACCTGATTATTTATGTAGTAGTCCGGGTCATAGTCGCCTTCCGTAACGAAATCAATCACCTGGGCCCTGTCACTGATGCTAGCCCCCTTCTTCGTCACTATATACGTTACGATGTTTCCCGGCTTAAACTCCCTCCCCCTCTTAACAGCCTTTCTCGCTGCAACAACATGAGGGCCTGCCTGAACATAATCACCTAAACCTCTTGTAACCTGAGTGTTAATAGCAAGATCACTCAACGGGACATCCCCCCCACGTATCCTATCAACCACATCCCTAACTATATCCGCCGCCTTCTGCGGATCCCTATCACGTAAAATCGCATTAAGAACCCCCTCCTGGGTTTCCTTCGCAACATTCGCCCAATCCCTCCTCCTGGTCTCAAGACCCTTCACAATCAACATACCATGCTCATCCATCAGCGCATACCTCTTCTTCGTGATGAAAATCCCCCTAGGATAAAACCCCTCAAACTCCAGCTCCATAGCCTGTGGAAGCTCCTCATTTATCTCCTCCAGAAATACACGTGCATCAGATATAATCTTCTCAGTATCCAGCACCCCAGGTTTAGCAATATACACTGAGTCAGTATCCCCGTATATCACATCAAACCCGTACTCTTCCACCTTCTCGATGGTCTTATGGATGAACTGTCTTCCAAGGGCAGCTATAGCCTCTGCACATTCCCGTGAATACCACCTGGCCCTCGGAAACCCGAAATAACCATACATACTGTTAGCAAGAAGCTTTAATGCCTGCTGCTCCACACCCAAAAATCTTCTCTTATCCTGATCCCCCTCCCCTTTTATATCCTCCTTCACCCTCATCCTCTTCTCAATTAACCCACCCAGAACCTCCGGAATAAAACCCTGGTTTCTCCTGCAGAAGTGATGTCCGGTCGGTGACTTAAAGCCATCCTGCAGACAGCACCCGCAATCTATGGTTGAAACATCAATGTTATGGGATATCACAATGCTGGGATACAGGGATCTGAAATCAAACAACAGAATATTATCATGAATCCCTCTCTTAGGCTCAACAACATACGCCCCAACATAACTTTTTCTCCGTCTCTCCTCTGCAATCCTATCGGAGGGTTTATTTGGGACAATAATGCCTCTGCTAAACGCCCCCCTGACAAGAAGATGCTCCACCCTCTGCCCGGATGCTGTTCTCGAGCATTCATATATGGGCAGCCTCACCACCCTCGCCAACTCATACTGCAGTGGCAGCAATGCCATTGATAATTCAAGCGTCGCCTTAGAATCACTCATAGAATACTCAAAGAACTCCCTAAATTTATCGCCACATCCGCTGTCCCAGACACCCGCCATCGTCCCAACCTCTATATCCAATTTCTCCTCACCGGATACTTCAAGATATACGTCCTCCAGACGATACCTGGGGAGATTAAACACCTGCCTGGCTATCGGGAACATATCCACATGAGGTCTTCCCTTTATCTTAGCTCCCCCCCGCATACCCCTCCTCTCAAGTCTCACCGGACTCCCCTCAAGTCCCAAATCGATTTCAATCCCATACTTTGCCCCCCTATCCTTCAGGTACGGGAAATCAAAATTATCTCCGTTATATGATGTGACTATGTCTATCTCCCTCTCCTTCACGGTTCTGATAAATTTCTTTATCATCTCCCGCTCACTGTCAAGGACTTCAACATAATCCAAATCCAGATCCCCACCCTTCGTACTCCAGACCCTCATTAAACCCATGGAATCAGCATAGCTGATCATAATAATCTCATCTCTATCTGAATCCGGCTCACCTCGGGGATTATATACTTCAAGATCAAATGTAGCTATCCTTAAATCCAGCTCCTCACAGTTTTCCATCGGTACCAAGCCTGAATCAATTATGTAGCGATGAGCAAATGGGACGTCCGCCTCCCTGACCTCCCTGCAGTGATCCAGCTCCTTTATCTCACCTCTTAAGTTAGGGACATCCCTCGGAAGCTTCACATTCAACCTCAGGACCTCTATTTCTCCGTGTATATCCTGCATCGTCTTCTTCTCAACACTCTTGATTCTGTCGAAGGTCTTCACCTCTTCCGTCAGTTTGTCTATGTCGTCTTCAGGTATTGCATAGAAATAGGGATTGAAGTCTGCAACCTCCCTGATCTCCCTTCCATTCTCTGTCTTATAGAATAACCTCACAATTACCTTATCATCCCTTACCGTGTAATCGGCATCCAGCAGGGTTTCCATCATCTATCAATAATCTGGAGTAAGTCAATAAAACACAGATTTTACTTTTCCAACTTTTCCTGTGCTCTCGCGTAAGGTATTTTTAAACCCCCACAGATAATAGATTCAAGACCTTAACAATACTCCAAGGCGGAGGTGGTTGAAATGTATGTGATATCTGATGAAAAGAATGAGGGAACGGGCAGAAAAATGGCAACGAAAGCTGAGAAAGAAAAGAATTATGTCTACAGAACCCTGGGCTTCCGACCCAAGTGGATGGAAACCCCTAAACTATCATCAATCCCCCCTCCTCTTTTTATCCCTCATCATCTTATTAATTATAACCTATGGACCCGGCGGATATTCTCCTAGATGATCAAACCCTGTTCAGGGACGAATCAGTCTTCACACCAAACTATGTCCCAGAGGACTTCATCCATAGAGACAGTCAAATCAGGGAGTTAACCTACTCCCTGAAACCAGGGTTGAGGGGTGTGAATCCATTGAATGTTCTTCTCCATGGATCCCCAGCCACCGGAAAAACCACTGCGGTTAAATTCCTCTTCAGGAAGGTTAATGAAACATCCGGG
>CBFCYF010000162.1:0-3211 GCA_965602195.1 uncultured archaeon
GAAGTCGTTCTCTCTGAAGTCTATAACCTCTGCGTTGCTTGTTTTTTTGTTCATGCAGTGCTGCCACATGTAGTCGTCGATGAAGCCCTTGTTTCTCAGGAAGTACACCCTCGGGTTTCCCTTCGTCTGAGGTCTCAGTATCCTGGAGAAGGCCTGCTCTAGTTTGCTGTATTTCCAGTCCGGGTCGGCCATTATCGCCATATTCGCTTGGGGTATGTTTAAGCCGGTGTCTGTGACGTTTATTGAGGCGAGCATAACCTTCACTCCGTTGTATTTGAAGTCCGTTAGATTCCTGTTTCTCTTGTCCAGATCCATTTTGCCTGTGAACAAGACGTTTCTTATGCCCTTCCTTCGGAGCTCCGCCGACAGCAGAGAACATAGGTCCGGTCGTTGGGTGAACAGGATGATTCTTCTGTCTCTGTTCTCCCTGATCAGGTTGATGATCTTCGCCTGTAAACAGGTGAGTCCATTGCTGTCGTTGTATTTCTCCACCAGGTTGCATTTATCGTGCTGGGGTATCGTGCTCACAAATTGTAGGTTTTGGAGTAATGCCAGGATGATCGATGTATCTATTTTGTGTTCCTCATCCTCGGGGTGGAGGTATTGTTTGAAGATTTCGGCGAAGTTTTCTAGGTGGTAGTTGTAGAATTCTGTGTGGGCCTTGTCGGGTGTGATCATGATCTCCTTCAGTTCTGGTTTCGGTATCTTGATGTCTTTCTGGACTTCGGGTTCATCCTTCAGGCGGCGGATCCACTTTGAGGCCATCAGTTCTTTGAATTTCTCCGGGTCCTTTACGTTTGCCAGCTGCTGCGCTGTTCTTCCTGAGGATAGTGTGTCGTCGAATTCGGGTGTGACCCATTCGACTGTCACGAACGCCTCCCTGAACTCCTTTGTGGTGTAGGGGAAGTGGGGGCTCCCTGATTTGTAGAGTATGTCGAGGAGGGAGTAGATGTTTTTGACTGTGTTGCCTATTGGGGTGCCGGTCATCATCAGCATGTGTCTGCTCCTCAGCTTGTAGGCAGAGAGGGTTTGGAGGCTGGTCTTGTTTGATAGGTAGTGGGCTTCATCGAAGCCGATGAACTTGAATCTTTTCTTTAAGACGTCTGCGAAGGTGCGGATGTGTTTCTTCAGATCTCTTTTGTCTTTCGGTTTTAGGTGGGACTCATTTACCTCTCTGATTTTTTCCTCAAGGATTTTTCTGGCTTTAAGGCTTTTGATCGACTTGAATGGTTTTCTGAGCGTGTTGTAGGTGATGATGTTAAACCTTGAGAGCCGGTAGACGTCTCTTTCCCTGGTTATGAAGTGTGCCTTGATGCCCAGGATGTTGAGTTCCTCCCTCCAGTTGTGCGTCAAATGTGAAGGAATTATGAAGAGGTTCCGTTTACAGTCTTTTAGGAGGGCTGTTGCGATCAATTCCCTTGTCTTGCCGAGTCCCTGTTCGGTTGCATTTATCGCCCTCCTCTTCAGGGCCAGCCTGATGACGTCCTCTTTCTGGAATTCGTAGAGGTTGCTGATCCACCCGTATTTTTGCCCTAGCTTCTGAAACCTCTTCATGTATTCCTTGTAGAGGGAGGTGTTCTTTATCCCTTCTCTTTTGTAGTATTCGGTCCACCCGTTATCTGTCTCTATCCAGTGTTCGAGGGGTGTGTTTTCTATCCGGAACTGGCGTCGTTTCCTGCTGATATAGTTGATTAGCTGGGGGTCGTAGGTTATGTGCAGTCCCTGTTTTCTGAGGTCTTTGATGATCGGGTGGTCTAGGAGTGAAACACCCTTGGACCATACACGGGAGAGGCGCAGGTTGTGTTCCCATTCATCGAGGTATATCTTGTTGCTGTAGTCCCATGCATGGGGGTTATATCCGGTTTTGACCCAGGCAATCCTCAGACTCGCCTCCCTTGACTGGGTTTTGATTACAAGCCTGTCTTTTACATTCGAGACCGTGACGTTCAATGAGCCTGTATCCTCCAGCTCCCGGTTTAGGTTGAATGTGTAGGGGGTCCTCTGTTTTTTTCTGTTGACCTTGCTTATTTTGGAGATTTGGACCGGTTCAAGGCTGCATCTGGACCGCGAATAGGATTGTATTACCTTCTTTAGGATATCTGAGGATTCCAGTTTGTCTATAAGGGTTTTCCTGTCCGACTCAAATGATTCATCGAATGTTTTATGGAATTCGAATCTTATCGGGTTTAGTTCCAGGTCGGCTTTTACCAGAAGGTATGTTGAGCACTCCCACTCTGTTGCGGCAAACAGGTTTCTGTGTGGGAGTTTGATTCTCATCAGTTCTGTTGTCTGTGATCTAACCCACCTGTGGAAGACCCTTGACGTCTCCAGGGTCCAGAGGTTTGAGGGGGCTATGATTGCTATGATCCCATCCCGTTTTAATGCCCGGATCCCTATCTCAATGCATGCTATGTGCGATAATACGGAACCCTTGTAGCCTTTGTTGATGAGTTCATTTCGCTTGTCTATCCAGTTTAAAGAAAAAGGAGGGTTGATTAGAACATAATCGAACCGATTTTCCAGGTCTGTGATGTGGTTGATGGCGTCGTCCCTCAGGACCGGGGATGTGGGGAATGCTGTCTCCAGGTTGCTGTGTGCCTCCTCTTCGACTTCTATGGCCGTGAACAGTTCTTTGTTGGGGAGATGGTAACCTAATCTCCCAACCCCTGCTGTGTTGTCGAGGACGGTGGCGTCTGCTGGTATATTCAGGAGGTCTGTGATCAGTTTCGCTATTGGTAGGGGTGTGAAGAATTGGCCGAGGTTCCTGTTCCTTTTCTCGTGCAAGCCTGCGAGTCCGCGATCGTTGGTGATCTTAACGCCCAGGCCCTCGGACTTGATTGCCTTATCTCTGTTGGTGTGCTTAGTTTCATCTTTAGGGTTATGGTTAGAGTCTGCCGGTTTAGTGAACCACCCGGTCAGATTTGATTGAGCCATTTTTTGTGTCGAAAGTCAACACAAAGAAAAAGAAGGATCGAGAGAATATGGCTGCTTAAAGGCAGAATCAAGATGTACCATAAGGTGAATTACTGTATAGTACAGCAGAACTCAGGGTGGGGAAATAACAAATAAGATCAATTGTAAAGTGAACTACCTTGGTTTGGTTGGATTACGCCGCATTTGGTATATGTAACTACATAGTATATGTAACTACATGTACTATTTGCTGTGTTGCTCTGGTTTCACTATCTAATAGTTTACCTGAGGAAGATAC
>CBFCYF010000163.1:0-3203 GCA_965602195.1 uncultured archaeon
AGATTCTCCCAATTTAATCTTGATCTTTTTTGTCTTCATCCCCCCTCTCTATAATCTCTATCTCAACCTTCAAGTGCTCGAATAGAGCCCCCCTCACATCATGCTCAACCGTTTCCACATATCCTCGATCCTTGGCCTTGCATTTCAGATAGAATAGCAGAGGGATCGTATCACCATTGTTGATTTTCTCCATTAGCTTACTCTCTGCAAAGTCCTTAAAAGCCTCGTCCTCATTCTCGATTGCTTGAGCAAAGTCTGAATCTCTCTTGATCCAATCGTAGAAAGTTTGTCTACTCATTTTCAACTCTCTGCAGATATGAGCAATATTTCCAGTATTCTCAAAATAACAGGAAATGAATTTATTTTTCTTCATTTTGGTCTGGCGAGAATCCTCTTTTTTTATTATGTCAGTTTCTGCCTTGACTATGCTTTCCATGATTTCCTCACATTATGGAATGAAGCTGAATCCGCATTCTGGACATTTGATCAGCACTTTTTTAACGATCTTTTCCATTCTTTCTTCTTCACTCAGATCCGGACATGGAGCAAATTTGGCCACACATTCTTTCATGGGCTTAGGCTTAAAAGTCTGGATCTTGAATATTCTCATATTGACAGTGTTTTTTCCATACTTCTCATAGATCTCGGCAACCTTCTCTTGATTTGTCATTCCCACCTGATCGTTATCAGAGAGGGCATACTCAAGCATTCTTGCCTCTGTATTGGGATAGACGATTGTCGCATCAACTTCCGTATGTCCCATTTCTTTTATGGCATGATATCGGGTATTCCCTCCCAGGATTATATAATGCCATTTCTTCTGGGGATCTGGACAGACCAGGAATCTTCTGTAGATACCCAGGCTTTCGATCTGTTCTTTAAGTCTTGAATAATCTTCTTTCAGGACTTCTCTTGGATTAAGCTCCCAGGGATGAACGCTGGAGATAGGGACGGTGATCTCCTTCACTTATCCAGCACCTTCACGAATTTGATGATCCCCCTCTTCCTCTGAGCCTTCGCCACCAAAAGATACATCATTGATACGTCCCCCTTTTTATGAGCACAGGTATTCCGGAGATATTTCACCTTCACCATCGGTCCCAACTTCCCCATTATTGGACTCCCTTCAAAAATGTATCGATCTTATTGAAGATCACCCGGATATCACCCTTCACTTCTTTCCGGAAATCCTTCCGGTCCTCCTGATCCTCTTCTCTCATTTTTTTAATGGCATTTACACATTGAATCAATTCCCCGATCTCCCGATCGTGCTTCCTACACAATTCCCCACCTCCGGCAGTAATCTTAATCGAATTCCCAGGATTGCTACTGGGGAGGACTACTTCTTCCAACTTTTCTATTTTCTTCGCTTTATTTATCATCCATAATATTGGAACCGCCTGTGCCAACACAACCATCACTCCAATAATCGCAACCGCTAATTCATTACTCATTTCATTCTCCTCAATTTCTCGATCTCCATCCTCAATTCATAAATCCAGATCCCCATCTCTTTATTCGTTATCGTATATGCTTGATCCGGATTCGGAACATAATCCTCCTCCCAATCGATCACCCACTTTCCTTCACTAAAATATACCCATCCCACAGGATTCTCTTTCACCTTCTCACCGGGATTCAACACATCATAAGATGGATACAGGGAAGGATTATACGATGAACAATTACTTAGGAAACCACAGATCATGAAGAGCAGAAGTATCCCGATTCCGATATGCCTTCTGGATCGCCTTCCTCTTTTTTTTATCATTCTCATTCTTGATCGCCTCCTCAATCTTTCCCTCGATCCGTATCAATTCATAAATAAGATCGATGATTTTTCCAATATCCGTCATATCTCTCTCCTCAATTCCACGTGATATATATCATAGTCCGTAGGGTCCACCTCTCCATTTTGATTCCAATCTCCACCCCAGCCCAATCCTTCCGAAATTGCCACCTCTCCCAATCTCTCATATCCATCACATCTCCCCCATACAATCTTTCCATATTGAATCAACACCAAATCGGCTGCAATCCACAATTGATGATTTGAGATTTTGATCTCTCCATCATAATTCGTTACGATTTTTCCCGGGAGGGATCTCCCGATCTCATAAAGTGCCTTCTGCTGATCCTTCGTCCTGTGATACCAAATGATCATGAATTCCAGATAATAATCATTCTTCAATACATAGATAACCCTCGATAATCTTTGGAGGAATTCCACTCTCTCTTCCGTACGGGTCATTTCCTCCATTATCGGTTATCCTCAAATCCGAAGTCAACCCAAAAAAAAAGAGCCGGAATTTCTCCCGACTCTCTTTCGGTTGGAATCGCCCAACCAACCTGCTAGAAGCTGATACCTATTTAGTCCATATATCCTCCCTTAGATTTCTTCCATTTTTAATGATATATCCACAAAATCCTTATTTACATTATTCACAATCCCGATCACCCTTCTCCAATGAGGATCCTCTTCCTCAATCCCTGGATACTTTACCAACCTTCCACTCTCATCCAACATCACCACATCCCCCGGCTTCATCAATTTCGAAGGGAATCCGAAATCAACTCCTCCATAATACCGGATCTTATCATCGGATCCTTCAAGGATCTCGAAGATCTTCTCTCCTTCCGGATCCACATTCGGGATCTTCCGGAGGAGGGCAATCATCGGGGAGATCCCCAGGATCCCCAGGAATTCTCTTCTCCTCATCTTACCTCCCTTATAATTTACCCCACAATGTGAGGTATTTAATTATCGTCCATTCTTTTTATTCTCAGATCTTCAATCGGGACAATGCACAACTCAACGCTTCAAAACTCATCTTCCATGGCCTGTTTTAATGCTTCCAATAAAACATCTTTTGGTATAGCAAGATTTGTAGTCGTATAGCCTTCATTTTCGGCCAATTTCGTTTTATAGTTTTTCTTCCATAATTTATAATTTTTTTTCCATGCAACTTGTAAAAATAAAAAAGGCAAAAAATAAATCTTATTACTGGGAATGACAATATATACGATATAATCTGTTTTCTTTTTCCTTCCTAACCAACCTACGATATGTTTTTGTTTATTTGAATATTCTTCCAATAAAAAATCGCCATAATCTTTCCTGCGCCATTTTTCATCTATCCATATTTCTTTGCCATTTTTTAATATCAATTTTTTATCAACACCATCTCTTTGCATTCTCAGGT
>CBFCYF010000164.1:0-3195 GCA_965602195.1 uncultured archaeon
TACCGGTTTTATGTCGATTACTTCCCCTAAGTCGTCTTCAATGTGCACCTGGATTACATCCCCCCCAAGCTTTAATATCCCCAATTCAAACTCCGGATCCTCCGCAAGAGCAAAACAATTCCTCGTCGATTTTATTCCTATGTTTTTTTTGTCTTTGTCTTTAACTCCCAATCCAGCTGCTTTAGGGGGTATTGAGTCTGGAGCAAGACTAATAAACCTAGTTTTTTTGCCGATATCTACTTTGTCACCAACAGTTACAGTTGCTTTATCTTTATCTTGCTCTATTTTGGAACCAGAAGCACGGGGTGGATCAGTTAAATTAACTTTCATCTTCAAGTCAACACTAGCCAGATTCTCCCCCTCAGAGCTAAATGAAAAGCCGTAAACTGTGATGTTACTCATATCTGTGGTAGTGACCTCACCTCCACCAACCGAATCATTATCAGTGATTCCCCCGAAGGTATAGGAAACATTAGTGTCTTTCTGTTCCAGATAAATTATTAACTTACTGGTGTTCTCTGTTCCATTATAGACAGCTATCAGGTGCTTGCTTTCAAGGACATAATCGCTGTCCCCGTTCCCCTCATAGTCCAGTTTATAGGCTGAGACATTATCTCCCGGATATAAGTGAATGCTGTTGCTTCCCGTGTCAGAGCCATTGGAGTTGTTGGCATAGGCTGTGATGGAATACACTCCCGCCGAGGAGGTGGAATTGGTAGTCCAGCTTCCCCTGTACGAGGGCCCGGAGTGGTGGGTCAAGGTTATTGTTTTCTCCACCGCACTGTTGACGGTGAAGTTCACGGTTACTGTGGCGTCTGTAACATTTTTTCCGTTTTGGTCTGTGGCATTCACCTCCACATAGATTGTCTGCTGCCTGTCGAAGAATCTGTCTGTTTCGAGGTAGGAGGGATCCCTGCAGGTCTCTGCTACCACACTGGATGGGGGGGCTTCAGTAATCATTACGGTGATGTCACCGGTATCATTAGAACCAACCTGTGAATAAGGGGAGGTGAAGTTAACATCCGCATGCCAGATCGAACCTATCACTCCACTTACATAAACGCTCCAGTTAAGCTGGCAGGTATCTCCTAAACCCATAGAACCGCAGGAGAATATATATGTTTGCTCTACCCCAGCAGATGCTGTTGGCTCCGGGTAGGTGTATTTGCTTACAAGCCACCAGTCAATCCGGTTATCGATCCATGAGTCACATCCATAATGGCTTCCTTCACAATAAGACTTCAATCTCTCATCTCCGCTGAGCCATGTAAGCTCCTCATTACTGCAACTTCCATCACCATGGTAATCATAATGCCTAAGAAATTTGTATTGTAGGTTGGTGGGAACATTGCTTGTAAGGCTCTCACTCCATCTAGAATCATAAGTAGTGTTCCATATCTGCCCCTCCACTTTTATGCCGCCCTGAACTCTAATCTCATAAATGTATTCACTCCCTTCCGCCGTCACCTTCACAGGTGAACTACCGCTCGTGGTACCGTTCCCTATGTCTAATCTAACACTTGGATGGGTTTCATCAGCGGTAATATCTGTATTATACCACATCTGTATCGTTACGTAGTCACTTATTGTAGAGGAGTTTTGATTTGAGGCACCTCCACTCCAAGATCCAGCCCAGTTTCTTGAGTCTATACTCTCAAGTTTACTCTTCCAGCGAATACGCCTATCCGAAGTATTAGTGTCACTTCTCATGTAATAATGATCTTGTGTACCGGTATGTTTGGCGTATTTACTGCTTGTGTTTGTTGTGAAGTCATCAAAGAAGTTGAAGGTGTTCGTTCCATTGCTCTCGTTTAGAGCAGAGGGGTTGCCGTAGTACATGTAGATTGTCGTGCCTGCGACAGGTATCGATGAGATGTTAACCCATATCCTTGTTGAGGCGGTGTTGCAGCCAGCTTCTATCCAGTAATTCAATGGAGTTGATCCGTCAGATGCTGTGAAGCGTAGATCTCCGCAGTCATCCTGGATATTATCTGATATCGTGTTTACCGTCAGATCAACCGGGTAATTCGTCAACTCGGAGGATGAGCCTGTGACAGTGATGGGTTTTCTGTGTGACCAGGAGGTGTTCCACCACCCACTGAAGATATAGAAGGGAGTCCCCCCAGCTGTCTGGTTTATCGAAGTATCCGGCACAGAAGAGCTCTTATTGTATCTTGCGGTTCCGTTAACAATCCCGCAGCTTGCTCCTGCACTGCCTTCGCAGGTTACGGTTGCATTAATCCAGAAGGTTGTGTTCTGGCCGACCTTCCTCGGATTTGCGTCATCGTAGATGGATGGATCCGGAGCCAATAAGGTGACGTTAAGCCAGCCGTAATCAAACATTTTGCAGCTGACGTTAATCTGGTGAGGTGTCGTATCATTAGCAGAAGAAACATTATATACCGCCCAAAAGCTTCCGGTAGAGGAGTTTATGCAGGTAAAGGTCACATTCTTGCTTTCACCACCCGACATATCAGTGCTATCATCCCAGGTTTCAGTTATAGTAGAGCAATTACCTGAGTCACATGTTACATTCACGTTAATGTTAGGGCCAACAGAGGAGATGTTGGCTGAGCCGGTTAGGTTCCCATCCCCCCTTGCCCCGGAACCCAGATTTAATGTAGATTGATTCCATTCAACAGATACAGTGTAGTTATAGTCAATCATGAAAAAATCCACATAAGTCTTGTCATTTGGCCCGAGATTAGTTATAGCTCTCCAACGAATACGGATACCATTACATTCACCGGAGGAATCAACACCATTCGCATATAAATCCTGAGTATAATTAACTTCTGTTGCTTCACTAACAGTGGGGGCTGTCATTGTTATCCATGAGCTGTCTGTTGTGTTCCAAAAATCAGCTGCCAGGATTATATCGCCATCAGATTCATAATGCTCGACCGTCAGATTAAAAACAGTTACAGTAGCCCCGGATGGAATTAAAGTGCTGGAGAAGTTCACAATCATCCAATCACCATCACCTGTATTTTCTGTCAAGTCTGCATAAGCTCCATTGTTAGACTGAACATCTGTGAGATGATCCTGGCTGTAAACATCCTCATAAGCCACAGGATAAGCAGTACCAGCGGGGTCAACGGCAAGATACCATGGACGGGCTTCAGTGAATACCCCCAGCCCATGCTCTACAAACGACTGCCCCAGACTCCACAGATAAGGGGTTTTCAACGGAGG
>CBFCYF010000165.1:0-3156 GCA_965602195.1 uncultured archaeon
ATCTGGATTCATCTGAGGGAAATTCTTATTCAACGTGCCCGATACATTTGTCCAGCCGAAAGGTAGCGTATAATTAAACTCTACGTTTGTATGATTGCCTGTATCATTATTGAGTATCCATGAGGATATGTTTCTGGTTTCTCCGCCTCTTGTGATGTTTGACGGATACTGGTCAAATGCCAGGATTAATCTGGGATCCCTTACCTCCAGTATCTGATTCTGCTGGTATGTCCATTCATGGGATTCATTCCCGGGGTTGGTGTAGCTTATATTGACTGAAATATTGTAGTCATTGATGGGTGTGGAGGTATTGGTGGATACGTTAAATGAGACTGTTATCGTGGTATGGGAGCTTACATTGGAAAAGTTGCAGGTGGGACCAGACTGCCCCAAAGAGATACAGGTACAATTGAAGCCAACAGCCGGTGGACAGTTTATCGTTATATTGACATCGGTTAGATTATCACTCCATGGATTATGGAAGGTGAAATTGTATATTGAAGATGAACCCCTGTAGATTCTTTCGGGGTCTATGGTTGAAGAGAAATTGCTGGGGAGGTGGTGTAGGGTAAAGTGGTGGGATGTGTTATATCTGGTTGTGCTGGTCTCTGATTTGAGGGTAACATTCCATGTGAAATTATATGTGCCGGGGGTGGCATCTAAGGGTATGAGATAACCGCCGCTGGAATTATCAAATCTCTTTTCGCAATACGCCAAGGATGGGAGATCACCGCAGTATTGGGTTTCATTTGGACCCCAGTTAACCGATTGAGTAGTATAATCAAAGATATTAAGGGTTACACTTGCATTGACTGCTGTGGAATTGAGATTCCTTATGGTTACATTAATCCATGCTATATTGTCGCCTGTTTCGTATTCACCTACATTATAGAGGAACTCGTTTTCGTGCGTCAGATTGGTTAAGGTAAGATTGGCTTCGATTATCTCGAACTCTGCAGTGCCTATGATGTTCATATTGGAATCGTTTTTCAGAATAACTCCTTGGGATGAGGTGAATTCCAGATACACCCTGTATAAGCCGGGAGTGTTGGAGCTGGTATTCCAGCTCTCGGAATTCCAAAAAGGAGTTAGGTTGATAAATCCTCCGGAATTGATATCCCTTCTCGTTTTGGGGGGTGGAATTAAATCACTTACAACATAGGGGCCCACATTGACCCATGAGCCCCCATTCCAGTAGTGGACCCTCATGCTAATGTAACCGGATATATTGGTGCCTCCAGTATTGTTAAAGGTGGAATCTGCCAGAAGATTTACATCCTCAAAGGCACCGTAGTAATATTTCTCTGTGGACATGTAGGTGGAGGCGTTTCCCCTTATGTAGAAGTGGTAATCTGAACTGGTAGCGTTTGTTCCATCACTTTTATTTGCATATATCTGGAAGGTGTAGTTACCCCACTGCCAAGTATCATTGAATATACGCCTGTAGGTATTACTTGATATGTTGGTCATGGAAAATAGGGAATCCGTCCCGTCGGGGTATGTTATATTTACATAGACATCGTCCATGCCTTTCACGTCTGCATATATAGAAACATTCTGGCCGTGACCGGTTATGTTGGGTTGGGCATAGATATTCTTGAGATAGGATATCTCAAATGTGTCGAATCCTTCCATATCCGATCCGTCATCATTTTTCAGGATGCTTCCGTCATCATCCCTTAAGGTTACATAAACCCTGTAGATTCCAGGCTGTTCTGAATCTGTATTCCATGCACTTGGATTCCACATATCATCGAGATAAATAAACCCGTTTCCACTTACATTTTCACTCTGGTTTATTGTGGTGTTCAGGGTAACCCAGCTTCCAGATTCGTTTCTCTGAACCTGCATCAATAAAGCAGCCGTGATATTCTGTGACACATAGCTGTAAATCTGTGAGCGGGTTTCATAGGTTATGGACAGAACGGGCGGATTAGAACTCGCGCTTCCTGATATGGAAAAGTAGTTGTCTTCATTGGTTTCGTTCATAAAGTATGCGATATATGTCTCATTTGTTGTATGGGTTTCATTTACCGATACGGTAACATCAACGGTCTTGGCTCCGGCAGTTGAGGCATTGATTGTAGCTATCGGGTTTGATTCAGAGCATTCAGGCGGCTGACCGTCATCAAATATGGTGGATGGGGGTGTTGTGGAAGTGAAGGATGAATTGGCGTGGTAGATACTGCCTTCTGCCCCGGAGTTGGCTGAGGCTACGGTATATGTCAGAGACGCATTCACTATCTTTGCATTAGATGGTATGCTGCTTAAATCAAATTTGATGTAGTATCTCTGATCGGTTAACTTTGTATAATCCACCACCAACCATATGCGGTTAAACCTCACCCAGTCAGCCCCCCCTCCATCATCATTATCAAACCTGACATCCAGGTTCTGTAAATCCGTCCAGTTGGTTACGTTCTCCAAGAGATCGTATTTCTCCGTCTCCATAGTATGAGACCCACTCGGTTGTATTGTGGTACTAATCCAGTTGGTTCCATCTATTGTATAGTTGATATAGTTGTTACCGCTGTAGAGGTTGGTTTGCACGATGAACTTCACATATAGTGTGGCAGAGTTAAAGTTGTCTGTGGTATCTACTGATGTCAGATTAAATGCTGTAACCTGCAGGTATTCGTCTTTGTCCACCTCATAAAAGACGCCATCGTCTTTCTGTATGGAACTAGGCAGACTGCCAGCACCGTCTCCGGTAGCACTGCTGACATTCAGCTCAGGTGTGTGATTTGAGATCGGGACCTCACCCACCTGGATGATACTTGGACTGCTTGCATTGGAGTCATCATCACCCACCCAGATGTCGAAATTTATGGGGACAGTTCTCTGCATGGTTGCGTTGGTGAGATTCACATTTTCATTCAGACTGTATAAATCATGCTCTACATTGACATCTATGGTAACCGAAGCATGGGCATAGAAATAGTTACTTGCGCTTTTCCTGTCATTTCCTGAGGTATCGTTGGCCCAGATGAAATAGGTATAATCCTCGTTATCCCAGACGGTGAAGTTGTATTCATATACGTCACCGCTGATATTGACCATGGAATACTGATACATATTGCCGCCGTAGCTTATATTCACATATACTGTATCCACAGCCACATTATCAGTAACATTTGCCTTTATGGTAACTGTATT
>CBFCYF010000166.1:0-3131 GCA_965602195.1 uncultured archaeon
AGTCCTTGCAGAATCTGACAAATTAAAAAAAGAGGATTCTCCTAACACCAAGCTCAAGAAAAAAAACTTCATTAATATGTTTTATGAGAGCACCGGGAATGTTTCTCATATTTGTAAAACTCTCAACATGAGTCGTCAGTGTTATTATGAATGGATGGAGAAAGACCCGGAATTTGCATCTGCAATCAACAATGAATCCGAGGCATTGCTGGATTTTGCAGAGAGTAAGCTATTTGAGAAGATGAATAAGGGAGATGTAATATCCTTGATATTCTTCCTTAAGTGCAAGGGTAAGAACAGGGGATATGTGGAGAAGGTGGAACATGATGTGAGGGGGGCTCTATTCGAGCACTTGAAGGTTGAGATAGAATTCATAGAGAGAGGGAATGGAGATAAAAGAGATCAAGATTAGATTTGGGGATTCCTTCCAGATCCCCCTCAATGATTCCCATCGATTTCTCCTTCTATACGGTGGGGCAGGATCTGGGAAGAGTGAATTTGCGGCAAGGAAGTTGATTCTCCGGTGTATTGGGGAGAGGAATCATCGATTCCTTATTCTCAGGAAGGTGAGATCCCGGATCTGGGAATCGGTTGTGGAAGTGGTACTCAATATCCTGGATGAGAATGAGATCCCTTATGATTTCAATCGATCCCTCCGGGTACTCTCATTTTTTGGGAATGATCTGATCTTCGATGGGTTGGATGATCCGGATAAGATTAAATCGATCAAGGGGATTACCGGAGTATGGATGGAGGAGGCTACGGAGTTTACGAAGGATGATTTCAATCAGATCAATATCAGGATGAGGGGGAGGAGTCCATCGTATAAGCAAATCATGTTTTCCTTCAATCCGGATGAGGCGAAGGCTCCCTGGATTAAGGAGATGTTTTTCGAGGGGAAGGAGGATGGGTACTCCGGGGAGGGATCAAGTGAGAGATCGTATCTTCATCATTCTACGATTGAGGATAATCCGATCGTGGAGGAGAGAGAAGAATACCGGGGGATTCTGAATGAGATCGATGACCCGGTGTTTGAGAAAATCTATAAGAGAGGGCACTGGGGATTGTGGAAGGGAGTGATCTATGATTTCCCGGTATTTGAGAAATATCCATCTGATTTTGATGATGTGATCTATGGGTTGGATTTCGGATACAACAATCCTACAGCATTGATCAGGTTGGGAATCAAGGATCAGGTGATCTATTTATATCAAGATCTGTATGAGAGAAAATTGACAAACTCGGATCTTATAAGCAAAATGGAAGTGATTATCGGAAAGCAAGATCGGAAGAAAGTGATATATGCCGATCCTGCAGAACCTGATCGGATCGAAGAGATTTATAATGCCGGCTTTAATGTGAGAGGAGCGGAGAAGGGACAAGGGAGTGTGAATGCCGGGATTGTGGCGGTGAAGAAATTCAAGATTGTGAGTCGTGAAGAGAATCAGGATCTCAATGATGAGTTCCGATCGTATAAGTGGAAAGAGGATAAGAATGGGAATCCGATGGATGAGCCTGTGAAGTTTAAGGATCATGGGTTGGATGGTGTGAGATATGCGATCTTCTCTCATTTCAAGAGGTTGGAGAAGAAGGGCTTTTTCATGTGGAGTGATTCCCCGGCATACTGATCAGGAGGAAAGAAAATGGCGTTAACACCTATAGATTTTAAATCATTGCCCTGGAGTGGGAAGGTGAAATTATCCGCTCAGGAATTCGATCGGTTGATCCATGAGCGATCCCAATTTGCGAAGGCGAGGGAGATGTTGGGGATGGAACTCACCCGGATCAAGAAGGATCGATTTAGTGGGAATGAGTATCGGGATTATGGGACTGCGGTTAAGGCGATCGAGGATAAGTACAATTCGAAAGCGGAATGGGGATGTATCCTCACCGGGAATGTCGTGGACTTGAGAGCTGCGTTTATCATTGGTCAGGGATTGAAGGTTATCACTACGGAGGGGGTGAGTGTGAAGGATGCGGAGGCAGAGTTGAAATTCGTGAGGGATTTCTTCGAGTTCAATAAATTGGATAAGGAGATGCCCGTGGAGTTGGCGAAGGAAGCGGAGATAGAGGGGAAGATTGCACTCAAGTTGTCGATGGAGGATTCGAAGGATTTTAAGGATGGATCCTATCCGAAGATGGTGAGTGTGAGGTACATTTCATGGATCGAAACGAAGTATGAAGTGGTTACGGAGAAGGATGATTACCTGAATTATAAGGAGTTGAAATGGACTCCCACGAAGAGGACTTCACAGGAGAATTTGAGTTCCTCCCAATTCGTATACAATAAATTCGGGGGGAGGATCACGAAGCCGAATGAGGCACAGCCGAAGGTGATGAAATGCCTCACTCAGATCGATGATGTGGATAAGGCTTATAGAGATTGGAGGGAGATCAATCATCTCTTCTCTGCACCAATCCTGGATGTGGAATGTGAGGATAAGAATTCGGTGATGGATGCGAATCAGGCGTTCAATGATTATCGGATGAATATCAACAAGGCGTTCGTCCATTCGGGATCTAAGCTGACGATGACCTCTCCCAGTATGGGAGGAGTTGATTCATTGAAGAATGAGGCGACAGAGAAGATCAAGGTGATCTCAGGTACTACGGGGATCCCGGTTCATTTCCTGGGATTGTTAGATCTGTTGAAGAATCGGGCGACTGGGGATAACACGAGAGAATTAGTGATTGCCGGAACAGAAAAGGAGAGGATCATCTGGAAGGCAACATACAAGGAATTGATTGATAAGGCGATCCGGAAGTTTAATGGGGATTCGAAGAAAACGAAATTGGATCCCTCGAAGATCGATATCGAGATCCCGGTGTATACGCAAGAGCAATGGGATCACATTGAGAAAGTCTTGATGCCATTGTATCTCGGTGGAGGATTGAGTTTAGAGACATTGCTCTCTCAGGTTCCCGGAGTGAATATGGAAGTGGAGATGGATCGACTGGGGATGAATGAGAAGGTGAAGGTTGAGATGGAGTCGAGAGATGCGGAGATCCGATCTTTGAAGATGGAGAATGATACCTTGAGGAATGGAATCGTGAACAAAGAGGATCTGGAGGGGGAAGAAGAGGAGATTTGAAATATTAGTTGACAGGGGCAGATTGATTCGGCTAATTTA
>CBFCYF010000167.1:0-3129 GCA_965602195.1 uncultured archaeon
GATATCCCTGGGATCCAGGGAATTGACACGAGGTTTTTAACGAAGAAGATCCGGATGCATGGGGTGATGAATGGGGTCCTGAAGTATCCGTGTGATGAGGGTGAGGTGGAGGATTTGAAGGAAAGGGTAAGAAATATGAGGAGTATCTCTGATCTCGATCTCGTGAATCTCGTCTCGATAAAAAAACCAAAGAAATACGACGCAGGCGGCAAAAAAACTGTTGTTTTAGTGGACTGCGGAGTAAAGCAGAGCATTATCAGTTTTCTTTCGGATAGGCAGATTAATGTAATCCAGGTGCCTGCAGGAACATCTGCGGACGGGATCCTGGATTATGAGCCGGAGGGCGTACTGGTCTCAAGTGGCCCGGGGGATCCTGAGAGGGCGGATTATGTGGTTGATACTGTGAAGAAATTAATTTCTGAGGAGATTCCGATGTTCGGCATCTGCCTGGGTCTTCAGATCATGGGTTTAGCTTGCGGTGCCAGGACGTATAAGCTGAAATTCGGCCACAGGGGAAGTAATCATCCGGTGAAGGATCTGAAAACGGGGAGAGTTTATATTACCTCCCAGAACCATGGGTTTGCAGTTGATGCAGAATCTATGAAGGATGTGAACCTAGAGGCCTCCCATACAAGTCTCAATGATCAGACAATTGAGGGAATTCGCCATAAGGAACTTCCTATGAGGGCACTTCAGTACTATCCCGAGATACATCCTGAACATTGCTATTCATACGGTCTCTTTGATGAATTCATCGAGATGATGAGGTGACAACAATAAAATGTTAGTAAGGAGGATCATCCCCTGTCTGGACTGCGATCTTTCAGTTCCCGGGGGAAGGGTTGTGAAGGGAATAAAATTCAGGGATATTTGCTATGCAGGAGAGCCTGCAGAACTTGCAAAAAGGTACTGTGAGGAGGGGGCAGATGATCTTGTTCTTTTAGACATAACAGCAACGATAGAAAAGAGAGAGACGATGCTGAATGTGGTACGGAAAACCGCGGAAGTAGTGACTGTTCCATTTGCAGTTGGCGGGGGTATAAAGAGTATGGAGGACATCGAGAAGGTTCTGAAAGCTGGTGCCGATAAGGTCGGGATAAATACCGCAGCTATCAAGAATCCTGGTCTGATTAGTGAAGGATCGGAAAAATTTGGAAGTAAGTGTATTGTGGTTGCAATAGATGGCGGAAGGACTGAGGAGACAAAAAGTGGTTATGAATGCTATGTATATGGTGGGAAAAAGTCGACAGACGTAGATGCGATAGAATGGGCAAGAGAGGTAGAGGACAGGGGAGCGGGAGAGATTCTCCTAACATCCCTGGATAGGGATGGTACAAAGGTAGGTTATGACCTTGAACTCACAGGGGCTGTTTCTGAAGCAGTTAACATTCCTGTAATAGCTTCGGGGGGTTGCGGCAAACCCGAGCATATCCTTGAGGTGTTTAAGAAAACAAAGGCTCAGGCGGCGTTGGCTGCAAGCATCTTCCACTACAGTGAATATGGAATCAGGGATGTTAAGAGATACCTGAAAGAAAACGGGGTTCATGTGAGGTTGTAGGATATAGTTGAATGTCCTTTTACAATCCACACATCCTATCTCATCTTTTCCTACTGCTTGTGCGGTAATCGCAGGTCTCATTGATATATCTGCATCCTGGGCCCTACCATTTTCGATTAGAAACTTAAAAACCCATTTTTCGTTCCTTGTTAGTTTCATTATGCAAATAATCCATGGAATTAAGTTTAAAAAATAAACTAATGGTATTTAAATCAGAATTCGAAGAGTTATAGGGAAACATGGACGAAAATAATGCAGTATTGGTTCTGCAAGATGGGACCATAGTTAAGGGTGGGGGTTTTGGTGCAGAATGTATGGCGGAGGGTGAGGTAGTCTTTAACACATCCATGAGTGGCTATCAGGAGGCATTAACCGATCCCTCCTACAAATACCAGATTTTGATGATGACCTACCCCTCGATTGGAAACTATGGAGTGAACGATAAGGACTTTGAGTCAGACAGGATACAAACGGAGGGTTTCATCATCAGAGAGCTCACCCGGCGCCCGAGTCACGGTAAATTAAGGAACACATTAGACGAATTTCTTAAAGAACACAATATCCCTGGAATCCAGGGAGTGGATACAAGATTTCTGACGAGGAAGATTCGAATGTGTGGGGTGATGAACGGGATTCTGAAGTATCCATACGAGGAAGATGAGATTAAGGATCTTAAGGAGAGGGCGAGGAATCTGAGGAGTATCTCTGATCTTGATCTTGTGGATCTTGTGTCGATAGGAAAACCAAGGAACTATGATGTCGGAGGCAAAAAAACTGTTGTTTTAGTGGACTGCGGAGTAAAGCAGAGCATTATTCGTTGTTTGTTGGATAGGCAGATTAATGTAGTTCAGGTGCCTGCGGGGACATCTGCGGCTGGGATCCTGGATTATGAGCCGGACGGCATACTGGTTTCTAATGGTCCGGGGGATCCTGAGAGGGCAGATTATGTGGTTGATACTGTGAAGAAATTAATTTCTGAGGAGATTCCGATGTTCGGCATCTGCTTGGGTCTTCAGATTATGGGTTTAGCTTGCGGTGCCAGGACATATAAGCTGAAATTCGGCCACAGGGGCAGTAATCATCCGGTGAAGGATTTAGGGACCGGCAGGGCCCATATCACATCTCAAAACCATGGGTTTGCGGTTGATGCAGAGTCGCTGCCGGAGGATATCAGAGTCTCGCACATAAGCCTGAATGATGGATCAGTTGAAGGCTTCGTACATAAGGAGCTCCCCATAAGGGCAGTCCAGTACCATCCCGAGGCACACCCGGGGCCATGGTATAACTACTACATCTTCGATGAGTTCGTGGAGTTGATGAAATAACATAAAAAAAGGGATGATTTTGTTACGTGTCATCGAGCAACGGAATTGCGAAGATGTGGCAGACCTTCGGTCTGACACACTCGATTGCGTAGCAATCGCCTGTGGCACATGTTTCCCGAATTTTGCTTTATGCAAAATTGGGCACAAAAATTCCGAAGGAATTTTTAGTGTCGCCAGCCTTTTCTTAAAATGCTGCTCGGAGTTTGCCGAGGACAAAGGTGTGTTTCGCTTTCGCTCAAGCACACT
>CBFCYF010000168.1:0-3113 GCA_965602195.1 uncultured archaeon
CCCAGAAGCCACAGAAGCAATCAGGTGAGGTGGAGGAATGAATCTTCTGTTTTTCCGATTATTAGGTTATAATGATCGGAAATGGATGGATTCGAAGAATATCTTCCGATGATCAGGAGAATGGTGAGGGCGAAAGTTGGGTATCCTGATTGTGAGGATGTGATAATGGAAGCACAAATAGCGATTCATCGATGTAATTTCCGGGAGGAATCGAGTATCAAGACTCTAGTTTATTCGATCACGAAGAAGATGATCTCTACATATTGGAGGAAGGAATCCAGGAGAAGAGAAGTGGAGAGAAGGGAGGGGGTCTTATCGAAGATCCCGAATCCCGGTTGTGATCCCCTCCTCCAGGAATGTATGAGGATCCTCTCGGATGAGCAGAGAAGATTGATCAGATTGTATTATTTGGAGGGATATACGGATAAGGAAATTGGGGGGATGTTGAATAAATCCGGAAGGTGGATTACTACCAAAAGGCATATTGCTTTAAGAGAGATGATCCGGCATTCCGGGAGAATAAACATAAGGAGAAATCTATGAATAAGAATGTGATGTATGTTTTGATTACTGTGGTATTAATGTTGGGAGTGGGGATTGCGGTGAGTGCGGATTCCACCGGGATCCGATCATGGTTATGTGATGTTTTCCTCTGTGATGCCTTTACGAATCTGGAGGGAAGAATCGAAGTGATTGATGGGAAGTTGGATGAAGTGATTTCCCTGGTATCATCCTCCGGGGATCCGGATCTCATGGTGAAGATGGATCGGTTATTGGTGCCAGAGAGATCGATGTGGATCGAAGGAGAGAGGGTTGTGAATCCCTCATCGAATGATTATCTAGATATCACGATATGGATCCGGGGAGAATCGATGTGGGAGATGAGTGCATTCGGGATCGGGAATGGAGGATCCTCTCCTCCCCTTCCTGGAATCGTTTATGATCCTACCGAATTGATGTATCAATCCACTCAGAAGGGAGATTTAGTTGAGGATTGGGTGACGGTGGATTCGAATGAGATCTCAAGTGGGGAGATTGTATGTGGAGGATTAGCAGGTACAGGAAAACCGATATCGGGATCGAGTATCGGATCTGTAGTGGTGTTGAGATTTATGATCACAGATGATCAGGATACGGAATTCACTTTCGATGTATCTAATTTTGTGGATGGATTCGTGATATTCCATCCATTTACTGAGGTGATAAATGGATAGTGAAGAAGTCCTAAAGAGATGTAAAGAGAATCGGAGGAATATCAACTATATGAATACCAATAGTGATCCTCTGGATTGGATGAAGATCGATCTTCGGGAGAATAAAAAGAACCTCACCCGGATCATCGATTCAATTGAGATCCCACCGCCTCCTCCATATTCGGTGTGTAAGTATCCCCTCGATGTAGTGAAGAAGATGAATGGATGGAGTTTTGCGTATGAGGGATTGAATAAGAGGGAATTCCCGGAGGAGAGATTTATGGATGATCTGTGGGATGAGGTTGCGGATATGTTGGCGAAGAATCAGGTGAATTTTGTAAGGTTTTTTGCTTTTACTGCGGAGAATCCGGTGATGATTTCTCAATCGATTCCTCCCTTCATAAAGGAAGGAGGAAAGTGGAATTGTTTGAATATGGATGATAATTATATTGAATTAGTGAAGAGAAGGTTGGATTCCTTCACGAAGAGAAAGATCACCTGTGAGATCTGTTGTGGATCCGGGATCAAGGGAGTGGCGAATCGATGGGATCACTCTTATTTTAATGGGAAGAATAATTCGAATGGCACTACTGAGGATGTAGGGAGATTTTATGATGATGGGAGGACGAAGGAGATATACGGATCCTATCTTGAGAAGATGGTGCTGATGTTCAAAAATCAGTACGTGAAATTCTCATTGATGAATGAGGCTTCTGGATCTGTGGGAAGGATATATACCTGGAGTTGGGAGATGATCCGCACGTATATGAGATCTCACATTCCGAATGATCAGATAATGATTGGGAAGATTGATTCTTCGAAGATTAAGGATTTCCTGGAGGAGGGGATCTGGGTTAGCCCTCATGCAGTAAATTCAGAAAAAACGGTTAAGAAATTCTTGACCTCAAGTGATAGGAATTGGATGGTTGAATATCCTACCTTTTTTCTCTGTGGAGATGGAGGTGATGAATTCGGTGAAGATCTGGGATGGAGGGGAAGATATTGGAATGAGAAATTTGGAAAAGCAGCCGCGAGGCAGGAGAGGAATATGATCCGGATCTTCCTGAGAGGAGGAGGATGTGGAATAGATTTTATGACAGCACTTCCTTATTTGGATGGGGTGATCCCGAATCTCCAAAGGATCCTCGATCATGGAGAGAATGGATTCTCGGAATCGGAATTGAAGAAATTGAGTGCGGAGTTGAATCGACCTCAATTATTGATCAAAGATCAGGATGGGAATTATCTCAATGAGTGGGGTGAGTTGAGGGAGTGTAGAGCCGGATTTGTGAATAATCTTCCGGAGTAAAAAATGAGTATCAATCGAGGGTGGAAACAATTCGAGAGAAGGATCGGGAAAATCCTGGGAGGAGAGCGTACCTGGAAGGATGATCAAGATTTCTCCACTCCCCTTTTTTCCGGTGAGTGTAAGTTATTAAGGGATGTTCCTAAATTCGTATATAAGAGATTGGAGCAAGCTGAGAGGAATTCTCCGAAGGGGAAATTCCCGGTGTGTGTGGTGAAGGAATATGGGAAGAGGGATAAGGATTCGGTTGTGATGATACGATTCGGGACGTTCATTAAAATTCTAAAGAAGGGAGGAATTATTGAATGAATGGATATGAGGATGAGGAGAGAGGGAGTTGTTTAATGCCATTTTTGATTGGGTTGGTGTTCGGTTTTATGGGATTCTGGATGATCAAATGGATCATAACGATCCTCGTATGGATCGGATCCCATTTTTAAAAACAGGAGGTGATTTAGAATGTTGGAATCATTGCCAGCAGTAGCTTTTATGGTTTTGAAGGTTGCGGTGGTTGTGACCTTCATCAAGGTTTTATTGGCGAAGATCAATGTGGTGATTGAGGGGATGTGGGCTGTGGTTGTGGCTGTACTCTCATCGATCGGAGTGTGGGGATA
>CBFCYF010000169.1:0-3107 GCA_965602195.1 uncultured archaeon
TAATTCCCTTAACGCGTTTTCTATATTTGAACCGGCTTTTAATGCATTTATTATCTGCCAGATGCTGTTCTTGAAATGTTCTGAGGTTGTTTTTAACGCCAACCCCTCAAGTGCATCATCCACTGGGGTTCCGGTACTCACCTCACTCACGACTTTCTCAAATTCTTTCGATAATTGACCATATCCTCCCTTAGAAACCCCAACCATTGCTTTATAGACTGTTGCCCCGGAATTTATCTCAAGTAGCATATCCTTCAACCCAAAGAGTAAATCCTTCTCTATCTTCTCTGCCCTCTTCCCTGCCAGGATACTTGGATAAAACAGAAAAACAAGGAAGAAGAGAGTGAAGATCACTAACCCGGAGATTAATGAGAGGGTTATCATACTCTCCATGGCTGCGCCAAGAATATAGAGAAGTACGAAGACTAGCGAGAACATTCCCAGGCAGTATATAAAAGCTGATGCGAAAGATAAGGTAACGTATTCATCTGCCTCAATTCCTGCTTCAATTCCAACTAAATCAATCCTCAGCTTAGGAAAGATCTCCACAATCTTTCCTGCAGGTCCCTTTAGCCTGTAAGTGATCGGCTTTGCACGTTCTGCGGGTATGATCATCAAAGGAATTCTCATTCTCTTTCAATCTCCTCCAACAGACTTCCAGGGTCTTTATAGTATCTGTCCATTATGTCTCCAACCGCATCCATATCATATATCCTGTTGTCCAGCATCCATTGTAAAACAGCCTCTTTCTCTCTTAAATTTTCTTGTATCTCGGCTTTACTCATTCCTGTATGCAGATTCAACTCATCATAGATCCGCATACTTTCATTTATCTTTGCAAATTCCTGGGTTCTGAGATTCCATCTAAACAGATAGTTTAAATCAAATTCCTTCCCCTCAGCCCCTGGAATTATTTCTGCGACCTCAAAGGTCTTTCTTTTACCTGTCGTTCGGTCTCTGTGTTGAATCACTATCAGGTGAAGTGCCTCTATCTCTGCAGAGGGGAGTTCTATTGGCGGTTCCAACAATCTCCTCTTCAAATTTCTGACAGTGTCTGCATGTATTGTCGAATAGACTGAGTGTCCGGTGTGCATTGCCTCAAATAAAACCTCTGCCTCCTTCCTCCTCCGGATCTCACCCACGATAATCCTATCCGGTCTCATCCTTAATGAGGTAACGATTAGATCTAACATAGAAACCTCCCCTTTACCCTCAGGATTTGATTCGCGAGTCGTCAATGGAATCCAATTCCAGTATAGATATTTCGGCAGATTAATTTCTCTGGTGTCCTCAATACTGACAATTCTCTGGGTTGGCTGGATTAATGAACATAAACAATTCAAGACGGAGGTTTTTCCAGATGCTGTGCCTCCACCAATTACCACATTCAATTCATACTGGAAACAGAGCCATAGGAATGCACAGATTTCTTTAGAGAATGTATACTGCTCGGGGGATATGAAGTGGGTTACAGTCCAGGGTCTTCTGGCAAATTTTCTGATTGTTATAGTATGTCCAAAAGAGGAGATGGGGGATAGGGAAGCACATACCCTATCACCACCTAAAAGATGGGCATCCATTATAGGATTTGAACTTGTTATATTCTTATCTACTTTCCTGCCAATTTGTGCGGCGTAGTTATAAACAGCTTTTTCATCATCCAGTAGGAGATTGGTTTTCATCCACCCGTATTTCTTATGATATACCGTCAGGGGGATGTGGGATGTGTTAACGCAAACCTCCTCCAGCCAGTCATCACTCATCAACAACTCAAGGTCTCCAAGACCATATGCATTATGGAGAATAACTCCTGCAAGGATTTCAACATCTTCAGTTGATAGGGTTGTCATCTCCTCTTGGATAAGTTCTTTCGCATCTGAAAAGAATCTGTCCTTAAGTTCCAGCATTCGCTTTGGATCGGATATATCCCCTGATTGAATTTGTATCCTATCGGTTAGTTTGTCTGTGATATACTCTAAGATTGCTAAAGTTGACTCTCCGATCTCTGGCAATTCTACCAGGTAACGGGGCATTGATTCCTCCCCTGAAGAGAGTAATTTAACGCTGGCAGGGACTTTATCAGCATGTATCTCATAGGATTCTAAGGGGTTTCCTTTCACTTCAGATGGCTTGGGTGTTTCCTTCTTCCTATCTTTTATTTTAATTCTGGGCTTTGCAAGAACATTTACGGGGTATTCAACAGAGACTAAATCCCCCATATTTTTAGCCCATTTCTCAACAACTCTCTCATCTGTGTTCAGGATTCCGGCAGCTTCCTGGGTTGAGATTTCTTTTTTATCCTGGACAAGTTCGAGGAGGTGATCTACTGGTGTTACAATCTTCTTAAATATTTTCTCTTTTTTTCCTAATCCCATTACCTGTTTCTTTAATTTCCTCTTCTCTCTACGCTCCTTCAACAACTTAGTTGCTATTAACTCAGGACATCTAAAAAAATGATCTTTTATTCTGATTAATTTATTCATCCTTGGATCTTTAGCCAATATTCTGACGGGTTTCTTTCTAAGGTTAAGTTTCTTCGCTGCCTCCTTCAGGGTTATACTGCCTTCTGAGGGAATTAATTTCAGTAGGGCTTTAAGATGCTCCTCCCTTGTTTTTTTTGGATTTTTTTGCTCTTTCATCCTTTTACAAGCCAGATATAATCTCCTCTCGTTATCTCCTCTATAACCCTTAAATAGATGCTTGATTTTACACCAGCGGTTTTGTTAGTATACCCTAAAGTTAGTCTTGTGTTAATGTCTCCTTCGCTGTTTCCTGTTACATTGACGATGAGTGAACTATCCCTGGGTTGGCCGTTTATTGTATTTCTTCCTATCTTTACGGTTACATTCGAGTCTCCCAGGTTAAAAATCCAGGTACTATTTCCACTTCGGTTAATGGAAATTGTTGTGTTATAGCTGGAATCCGTAAATGTGGCGTTTAGGGCGATATCTAAATCTCCGTAGGCGCTGTAGTTTGTAATTCCGCCTAAATTTTTGTCGAAATCCAGTGTCATGATGTAGCCTGAAATCCCTCCCGCATCAACTCCGCTTTTATTATATACCCTTATTTCTGTTTTATTGAAATCAGGGTATTGGTATATGAGACTG
>CBFCYF010000170.1:0-3099 GCA_965602195.1 uncultured archaeon
CCATTACTCTCCAGATCTCTGACCACGGAGATTATATTATCCTGAAGCTGGTCTGCCGGGGTTTCTATTAGTATTGAGTACTCACCTAGTTCTGGATCTATACCTGCCGTTTCCATCATTTCCCCTCTTCCGGCAGCCACGGTTGCGTTGGGTATACGACAATCCCAGAGTCCGTTATTTCGTAGGGTCTTATCTCCCTGTGATGTTTTGTGCCCCGCATCTTCCTCACCGTGATGCCCTGTAGAAAGGATTGACCCTGTTTGATGCTGTAGAGGGCGATTACACCATCTACCACAAATTCCTCGAAGCCATGTCTGCTTATATCCATAGTCTGTTCCTTCACCTCACATACCAATAGTGACGTACATCCGAGCGTGGCAAGGTGCTCTGATAGAGTGGCTAACGCCAATCTTCTTTCATTATCCCCGTCAAACAACATGAGAAATAAATTTATTGGATCCAGAACCACTCGTTTCGCATTAAGTTCACTGACTATTTCCTCTATCTCACCTATGATGTCTTCAACCCCCGCCTTTGTTTTCTTCTTGTATTTATAGACGGTGGCTATTGGTCCGCCGACCAGCCTGAATTTATCCCCCAGTTCATTCAGGTTCATTCCGAGGGTGGACATATCTGCTTTTATCTTCTCCTTATCCTGCTCGAATGTCATATAGACTCCCGGTTCATCGAACTTCTTTATTCCATTATAGATAAACTGCATACCCAGCGTGGTTTTCCCGGTTCCGGTAGATCCGGAGATTAACACGATCCTCCCCTTGGGTAATCCGCCGTTAAGCATCGCATCCAGGCCCTCTATTCCCATATTGGTTCTCATTTTTTAACCTCTTAATATACGTTTTGGTTTTTTGATGGAGACGAATGATAGTATTGCTCCTGAAACAAATCCTGTGAAGTGGTAGAATTCACTCTGGAAGTATGTTCCAGCGTGCAGGTATTCTCCCATAAAATCTGTTATGGAGGCGGGGAATATGAGAAGTGTGGATAAGGGGAGGGTCACCTTGAGTGGAATGAGTTTTCTGCTCTTGATTAATGTCGCTGATAAGGCTCCGTATATGCCCGTTGAATTTCCAGCTAGGGGATTTTCCGACGTCAGGAGGAAGACGAATGGTATCACAATGAATATTGATGCGAGATATGCGAGTGTGAAATCCCTGATATCCATGTTGATCTCCGTTGCGATAAACCCTACCAAGAGGAAGCCGATGATATTTTCCACCAGATGCATTGAAGTTAGGTGGCATAACTGAAACGTCAGGAGTCTCCAGGGTTGATTGATGGCGTCTTTTGTCAGCATGAGTGATTCCGGGCTGGATAGGAGCATAAAGACTGATGCGTTTATGGCACAGATTATGATCACGAATCCAAGTATCTTGTACATTCTAATCGACCTTGTCCCTTATCTCTTCAAATCTAAGTACGAAGCGTTTCATCTTCTTCCCCACCTTCTTCAGGTAAATGAGGATGCCCAATCCCAGGACACTGCTGCCTATTCCAAAGCCTAACATCAGATTATCCATCTTACTCTTCACCTATTTTCTTTCCTGTTCTATTAACCTTATTTACTTTATGATTAATAAATGTTAATATCCTACAAATATATTGTCTTATAATAAAACATAACCTCAAAAATTAGCCATCTGACATTTGACCTGAGACCGCAGGTATTACAGCCAGATAGATGAAAATAAACCAGAAAGATTTTATAAATGGTGATTAATTTGCAAAAAATCAGAAAAGAGACTGTTTTATTACTAGCTGTCTCTGCACTCCTATTGACTTACGTCTTTGGTTTTTCACAACTGGTTCTTGGATTCATCCTACTATTTCATCTTCCAGGATACGCATTAACGATGGCTTTATTCCCCAGGAGGCAGATCCGTGCACTGGAGAAAGTTTCGTTGAGTGTAGGTCTGAGCATATCCCTGTGTGTTATCTGCGTGTTCACCTCAAATTATTTCCTCAAAATCCCCATAACATCAGAGACGATAACAGTGGAGATCCTCTCCTTAAGCGGAGTCTTCATTGTAATCTATCTCCTGAGAGGCACGAGATCAGGATCTGGCAACAAGAGGGGCGTAGCTCTCGGAGGTTACATGAAGGACCCCACCACATCAAGGAAATATCTCATCTATTCATCCGCGGTTATCCTGGTTCTGGTATTCACCTTCGCTTTGGTCTATAAAGTACATTGGGATTACATCTACCCCTTCCATAAGGATGAATGGCAGCATATAGCCCACGGAGTACAGATAGTTGAAGATAAGGTTATTGTGCCGATTTTCCCATACTATGAGGAGCGGCCTCATCACCAGAACCTGGAGATCGGCTGCCACGTATTCCTGGCTGCGTTTTCCCTGTTAACCGGCACGGATCCGGTTCTCTTCTATAAATTCCTGCCGGCGATATTTGCGTGTATATCCTCTTTTATCTTGTTCGTATTTGTTTACAGGCTCACAGACAGTTTACCTGCTGGTTTGTTCTCGATGCTTTTTTTTGCGAGCCTGAAGAGCAACATCTTCGTCTTGGGATTATGGTTTTTTGTTCCCCTGACCATGTGTTTCCCGCTTGTTTATCTCGTATTCCACTGCCTGACAGACGGTCTCAGGGAGGGCAGAATCCCTCTTATGTTTTCTGCAACTGTTGCGTTGCTGGCTTCGGCTCTGATCCATCCCTCGGTCGCCAGCTTCATGTATATGTCGATAGCCCTGTATCTTGCTGCCCTTATCCTTTACTTTCTCATAATCCTGGTTCTTTATCTGGCATCGAGACGTGAATCCTTCCGGGAGGAATTCACTTTATTGCTGGAGTTTCCGGTTCAGAGAGTCATCGGGGTTTCCCTGGTGTTTCTGATTCCCTTTCTCTCTTTTCTTTATTTCCTGAAATTCCTCTGGAGGGGTTCCCTGGTTGAGACGTTGAGGTATTTCGTAACTGATTTCATGATCTTCGGTCGGTTGTTGGATGTTAGGGAAATCTATGAGCCTTTTTTTCTGCTGGATTTCTATGGGTTGGCGGGTATTTGTCTGGCGGTTGTCGGCGTCCTCTATGTCTTTGTGAAGAAGCGGGGGGTGATTCTTGTTT
>CBFCYF010000171.1:0-3095 GCA_965602195.1 uncultured archaeon
AATTGTTTCCTTCTTTATCTTCATGTTCATTTTAATCATTAAGATAATGATACTATAGAAATAAAACCTTTTCGGTATATAAACTCACTTAACTTCAGAGGATATATAAGAATCCACATTAATATTCTTATCATGTCTGTTTGGGGGAGATCACATAAGGAGGTTTTTAGTGAGCTTAATAGCAGCGAAAGAGGCATTACAGGGGATGATGCGAGAGAGAGATTAGAAAGATATGGCTATAATGAGCTAAAGGAAAAGAAAAAAATAAGCCCCCTTCAGATCCTCATTAGACAATTCAAGAATTTTCTGATAATTCTGTTGCTGATAGCTGCACTCATCTCCATGGGAGTCGGTTTTTTGGAGGGAAGCATAGGGGAGGGCATAAATGCCCTGCTGATAGTGATGATTGTGGTATTTATCGCAGTGGTGGGTTTCTACCAGGAATATCATGCAGAAAGAGAGCTGGAAGCATTGAAGGAGATGCTCGCCCCGGATGCGATAGTTCTCAGGGATGGATTGAAGAAAAAAATACCTGCGAAAAATATTGTTCCGGGGGATATCATACTCCTTGAGGCGGGGGACAGGATTCCCGCAGACGCCCGCCTTTTTGAGGCGATTGAATTAAAGATAGATGAATCCGCCCTCACCGGAGAATCCGTCCCCGTCACCAAAACCATAGAAACCCTGGAAGGTGTAGTCCAGTTAGCTGATCGAAGAAATATGGTTTTTATGGGAACCTCTGCCACATATGGAAAAGGAAAAGCCGTTGTGGTGGAAACAGGTATGAACACAGCATTTGGAGAGATCGCCACCAAGCTGCAGGAAATTGAGGAGGAGAGAACTCCTTTACAGAGAAAACTGGATAAACTCGGTAAAGATATCGGCGTAGTGGTGCTCATCCTGTGTGCAATAGTGTTTTTCTCGGGATTGTTGATTAATAAGGAAGAACCTATCACGATGTTTATTGTTGCCATAGCGTTAGCCGTGGCGGCAGTTCCAGAGGGTCTGCCGGGGGTTGTTACGGTGGCTCTGGCCACCGGAACCAGGAGGATGGTGGAGAGTAATGTGATAATAAGGAAACTGCCGGCGGTGGAAACCCTTGGTTGCACTACTGTGATCTGTTCTGATAAAACAGGCACTCTGACCAAAAATGAGATGACGATCAGAAAGCTTTATATGGTAGATGCTGTGGTGTATGTCACAGGCGAGGGTTATTCACCTACAGGTGAATTCCTCCTTAGAGGAGAGAAAATAGAGATCAAGGAAAATGAATCCCTTAAACTACTCCTTAGGATAGGGGCTCTGTGCAATAATGCCTCCCTAGGCAAAACAGATGGTAGGTGGATGATCACAGGGGACCCAACAGAAGCCTGCTTAATAGTTGCTTCAGAAAAAGCAGGTGTAGAGCAGGAAGGATTAGAGAGGGAGTATCCTAGGGTGGGGGAAATGCCCTTCGACTCAGACAGGAAAATGATGACGACCATCCATGAGATTAAAGAGGGGAAAATCGCCTACGTGAAGGGAGCCCCGGATATGATCATGGAAAAATGTGACAGGATCCTCGATGAAGGGAGGGTGAGAGAAATCACAGAAGAGGATAGGGACAGAATCCTGAAGATGAATGAAAATTTTGGCAGAGGGGCTCTGAGAATCCTGGGTATGGCGTATCGGGAGATAGATACCTATGATTACACACCCGAAAATACCGAAAAAAATCTGGTGTTTGTAGGTCTTGCGGGTATGATAGACTCCCCTAGGGAGGATGCCATAGGTGCGGTAGAAGAATGTAGGAAGGCAGGGATTAAGTCGGTAATGATAACCGGCGACCATAAGATCACCGCCATTGCCGTGGCAAAAGAGGTGGGCATGTATAGGCAGGGGGATAGGGCGTTGACTGGGATGGAATTAGATGACATCAGTGATGAGGAACTTGAGAGGATGGTAGAAGACGTATCAATATACGCAAGGGTTTCTCCCCAGCACAAATTAAGGATAGTGGATGCCCTGAAAAAAAGAGGACATGTTGTGGCTATGACCGGGGACGGAGTTAATGACGCACCGGCGTTGAAGAGAGCTGATATAGGTATTGCTATGGGCATCACAGGCACGGATGTCAGCAAGGAGGCATCGGATATGGTTCTGGCAGATGATAATTTTGCCAGCATCGTTTCTGCAGTGGAGGAGGGCAGAGGGATATATGGTAATATAAAAAAGTTCTTTGCTTATCTGATATCCGGAAACATCGGTGAGGTAACCATAATATTCCTATCCTGTCTGATTCCGTCACTACTGCACATACCTCTGCCGATAGCCCTCACAGCTGCCCAGATATTGATAATCAATCTTGTAACTGACGGACTTCCTGCACTGGCGCTGGGAGTAGACCCATTCGAGCCGCATGCCATGAGGAGAAAACCCCGCAACTCGAAGGAGCCGATACACGCTGGTCTTACGCCGTTTATTCTTGGCTATCCCCTCATCATGGTTGCAGTCACATTAACTCTCTTCTTGTGGATATATAACCCGGAAATCGGAAATGAGATGGAGGCTCAGACCGTCGTATTCCTCACCATCGCCATGTTTGAGATGTATCAGGCATTTTCAGCTAGATCAACAAGGTATCCGTCAATTGAGGTCGGTATCTTCAGGAATAAGTATCTTATCCTTGCAGTTTCATTCTCATTTTTATTCTGCCTGGCTCTGGTGTATCTGCCCCTGGACCAGGTACTCATTCCCTTCACAGAGGGAGAGAATCTGAGGGATGCTTTGCACGTAACATATATTGACCCAGGGATTTTCATCCTGATTTTATTACTATCAAGCACTGGGTTTATTTATCTAGAGCTGCATAAACTGTGGAGGGAACATCGATCGGAAGAATGAAGACTACGGGCAGGATCAAGGATGTTGTAACCGAGAGAGAAATCGATAAATCGGTTATAGATCAGATGTATGGGGGCGGAACGTTATATGCGAAGTACGGGGCATATGCCAGAAAAACACATGGATGTAAAATATTTAAGGTTCCTATGAACGCCGGTTTTACCTGCCCGAACTGGGATGGTAGATTGAGCAGTAAGGGATGTATATATTGT
>CBFCYF010000172.1:0-3035 GCA_965602195.1 uncultured archaeon
TACCAGGATATCACTCTCGTTTAGTTTATCAATTATCTTATCCACGGAGTCTCTGAACTGGGTGAATATGAGGACCTTTTTTTCCCTGTATTCGCTGACTATTTTTACCAGTTCATCCAGCTTGGGATGGTCAACACCCAAAACAGCTAAGCTATGGACTGTATCACTGAGATTAATCATTCTGGCGTCAGTAAATAGTTTCTTTACTGCCTTAGATTTTTGTTTTTTAAGCCTGTTAAGGTAGCTGTTGAGGGATGCCATTCCCTGGGTCTCCAGGAGTTCCAGGGCGTGGTTGATTTTCAGTGCGGAGGCAGCCACGGAGGCGGACGCGTAGGAGTCTATTCCTGAGGTTATCTCTTTTCTGATCTGGGATTGGGTGTTGAGGAGGTCTCTTTTGTTTATCTTGGAGGGGCTTGAGCTTTTGAGGTAGTTCATATCCTTTAATCTCCTGAGGTCTTCTTTGAGCAGGTCCTCGATGATTTTCTTAATTTTTTTGAATTCTTCTGGCAGCTCTACTTTCACCCACTCTGTTTCGATCTGTTGGAGGTAGGGTTTCACGTCTGTGTCGTGCTCTGTTTTTGCTTCTATTCGTTTTATGAATAGGTTGCTGCAGACTTCATTTACGGTTTCTTTGTCGCTGCTTGGGGAGGCTGTTAATCCCAGGATTAATGGGTTCTTGTTTTTTTTCATGTATTCTTCTGCTATGTGTGTGTAGGAGTAGTCTCCTGTTGCCCTGTGGCATTCATCGAATATAATCAGTGAGACCTTGCTCATATCGAGGCCCCGCATAATATCGTTTTCTATGGTTTGGGGGGTGGCGAATATCATCCTGTTTTCCTCCCACAGTTTTTTTCTTTCTTTCACGGCGTCTTTTCCGGTTAAGGTTATTCCTTCATCTATTTCCAGGGTGTTCTGGAAGGTGTTCATGTGTTGGACGGCCAGGGGTCTGGTGGGGGCCAGAAAGAGGATTTTTGAGTCTGGGAGTTTGTAGAGGCGGTGTGCTGCGACCATGGCGGCTATTATAGTTTTCCCAAGTCCCGTGGGCAGGACTACGAGTGTGTTGGCGTCGATGGCTCTGGAGACCACCTTCTCCTGATAACGCCTCAGCTTTATACTATCATCTTTTATCAGGGGATGCTTCACATACATCTTATTTTTTTATGTTGAATTCGCGAAGCGAATTCCTTTCTTTTCGCCAGCATTTTCTTTCATAAAGAAAAGGCTGCCATGGTAACGCCTCAGCTTTATACTGTCCTCTTTTATCAGGGGATGTTTCACATACATTTTTTTTTGTGTTGGTTATATATCGAAATTCGAAGTGAATAATCGAAGATGGTGATCGCAGATAAAAACCTGGGGTATTATTAGGGTATAACAAGGTGGCTGTTGGTTGTTTATGTTGTGGTCTCAACGATAACTGTTGTTGTGTCGGGGTTCATTGCAAAGCAGGGTATGAAGAGGAAATGAGGGTTTTTTGGTGGGGGGTTCGCTGAAGTATTGATTTTGGTATTTCCTAAGGATAGGGGATCAGTAAGTTTTGGATAAGATAGGAGATATCCCAGGGAATCCTGAGTGTGTTATTGTAAAATACCTGCAGCATACCTGCAGCATTCATCCTTAACGTTCTGGTCCTGTATTTCATCACATATTGAGGGGTCTCTTTTATCTTTGGCAACATCAAAATAGCACCAGTCTCTGTCATACTGATCCTGTATTCCATCACATGCTGTGGGGTCTCCTTTAGCTACGGCAACCTCTCTGTAGCACCGGTCTCTGTTATCTTGATCCTGTATTCTATCACATATTGAGGGGTCTCCTTTAGCTACGGCAAAATCTCTGTAGCACCAATATCTGCTTTGGTCCTGTAGTCCATCACATATGGAGAGGTCTCCTTTAACCAGGGCATAGCACTTATCTTTGTAACTCTGAGCTTGGATTTTATCACATAAGGAGAGGTCTCCTTTAGCTACGGCAACATCACTGTAGCACTCGTATTTACGGTCATGGAACTGTATTTTTTCACATATAGATGGATCCTCTTTGGCTTTACCGACAGCTAGATAGCAATCATCTTTGTCGCTCTGATCCTGGACGCTCTGACCCTGGATTTTCTCACATATTGAGGGGTCTTCTCTGAGTTTGGCAACCTCAGTATAGCAGGAGTTTGTCGCGGATTCATCCTGGATTTTGTCGCAGAGTGTGGGGTCTTTGTTTTTTATTGCAAAGGGATAATAGCATCTGTCCTTGTAATCTTGGCCTTGGATTTTTTTGCATAGTGTGAGGTCTTCTTTAGATATCGCAATGTCGAGGTAGCATGTGTCTTTGATGTAGCTGGTCTGTATTTTTTCGCATATTGTGGGGTCTTCTTTAACTACGGCGATGCAGTAGTCTTTTTCTTCTTGATTCTGTGCTTTATCGCATACTGATAGATCTTGTTCGGTTTCTGGGATGCTTGTAGTTGAGGTTTTTAGGAGGGAGGTGGTTATCTGAACTGTTGAGGTGACATCCACAGGTTTTTTTGGTAAGGTAGTTGTGGTTGTGGTTTCAGGTATGATGGAGGTTACCTGGACTGTTGAGGTGACATCCACAGGTTTTTCCCTGATGCATCCAATCAACAAAACCACGAAAACCATGCCAAGAACTAAATATTTATCCATCAATAAAAAATTGGATGATATGAATAAAAGAGGTGAGCACTATAATTTAAGTGAGAGAGGATAATCTGTGGTTGGAGTAGAAGAAATAAAATAAAGAAAAAGATTACAGGTTCTTATCCCAAAAAAAACTGATATGATGATCCTTTATCTCTATTTAAGAAAGAGTATATAATGGATTCTCAGTATCTATCTCTTTTTGGTCTGTGTTTTTGATAGCATTCTCTGCAATAAACAGGTCTGCTTCCATCGGGTTTGAAAGGGACTTCAGCTTCTTTACCGCAGTCAGCACAAGTTACTTTGTGCATCTTCCTTTCATAACCCCCGTCGTATGCCATTTACATCTACCTCAACTTATATATTACGGTGCTAGATTAGTTT
>CBFCYF010000173.1:0-2991 GCA_965602195.1 uncultured archaeon
TGCTGTCAAATCCCAATTGATGGACATATACATGAAACATTAAATAGGGAAGATGGTTTTCATTGACGGCAAACTGATGGTCGAGTTGAAGACCTTGGATTGCAAGGTTGACGGGGTGCATGATTATTTGACCGGTGAGACCTCCCTTGTAGTGTCTCGGGCTCATGGGAAGAGCACATTCACGAAGGAGTATTCATCCAATCAGTCTACTTTGGACATCATAACCCCTTTATCAGGCAAAAGACTCTGCCTTTCCGAGATCATGACCATGGCGAATGCGAATTCAGGCACTATAGCGTTGGATTTTAATTCATCGAGCATTACGGCATGGAGGCATTATGTGGCGAGGACATCGCAGGTTGGGCAATCGGCACTGCATATTCATGGGGCTGTGGATGAGCCTCTCCAGTTGAGTACGACCACTGGAAACAATGACGTATTCGTGATTGTGAATTATCGGGTGGTGGATTAAGAACAAAAATGGCTTTAATAGATGGTAAAACAAAGATTAGGGTGGCGGAGGATGTGGTTGATTTGATGAAATCCACTGGAGGAACCGTAACCTTTATAGGTGCTTCGGCAAATACAGCGGTTCAGACTCGGGTGTTGGTCAGCACATCATCAACCCAGTTGTTGGCGGCGGATTCAGATAGGGTTTCGGCGATTATAGTGAATGGCTCAGGCAATGATGTGTTCATCGGTTTAGGGGCTACTGCCAGCACAGTACATATACCGCTATTCAACCAAGGTGACTCATATGAAATCAATATGACGAACAGGTGGGATGGTGCTGTTTCAGCGATTGCGGCGGCAGCTAATTCAACATTATATATTTCAAATTTCTAAACAAAAATGGTTAAGAAAGCATTGAAAATTAGCGGGATATTACCGAGCACCAAATCCTTCAAATTAGGTGTGAGGCATGTTGCGGGCAAGGAAGATGTGCACATATATGTTGCTAATGGCAGAAATCAGGATATACTGGCATATGAGTCGGTTAATGATACAGGTGTGGAAATATTAACTAAGCAGCAGGCAAAGAATCTAATCGCCAGCTGGAATCTGCCCGCTACTGGAATATGCCCCCACTGCGGTCAACAGTATAACATAACCCCCCCTGATGTTGATGATCATTTGTGAGCCAGGAGACGCAAGATGTCTTATCGAAGTGCTGGAGAGGGAGGGGTAGTTGATCACGGGGCATTGGTTGGTCTGCTGGATGATGATCATACGCAGTACACCAGGCCGAGCAGGAGGGGGTATGGGTACACTGCCGGAGGATACACTGGTGATGTTTCAGCGGTAACAGAAAAATACGATGATGTAGCCAATACATGGACTACCAAGGATACCCTAACCACTACAAGAGATACTTTAGCTAGCTTCTCCCTAAACGGCTTCGGCTACACCGCTGGAGGAGATCTTGGTTCTGCTGTCAATTCACCAGTAACAGAGAAATATGATGACGTAGCCAACTCATGGACTGCGAAAGCCAATCTGAACACTGAAAGACGTACTTTAGCTGGTTTCTCATTTAACGGATTCGGATACACTTCTGGAGGAATCAATGGAGGCATTTCATCAGTAACCGAGAAATACGATGACGTAGCCAACTCATGGACTGCAAAAACTAACCTCAACACCGCAAGATACCTTTTATCTGGATTCTCACTCAATGGATTCGGATACACTGTTGGAGGGCATCTTGCTGCTGCTAATTCACCAGCAACAGAGAAATACGATGACGTAGCCAACTCATGGACTTCTAAATCAAACCTTAACACTGCAAAACGTGGTTTAGCTACTTTCTCACTCAATGGATTTGGGTATATTGCTGGAGGAAATAGTAATGGACCTCCTTATTCGGCAGTAACAGAGAAATACGATGACGTAGCCGACTCATGGACTGCTAAAGCCAACCTAAACACTGCAAGAACTGGTGTATCTGGATTCTCACTCAACGGATTCGGTTATACTGCTGGAGGAATCAATGGAGGCACTTCAGCAGTAACAGAGAAATATGATGACATAGCCAACTCTTGGACTGCGAAAGCCGACCTGAACACTGCAAGATTTGATTTATCTGCTTTCTCCCTCAACACCCTCCCGGAGGTAACGGTAGTTCCCTTATTAAGCAAAATCTATCATCACCTGACCGACAAAATGGCTTACATCCAATCCGGCCAGGTAACTAACGTAGCAGCGGGTGGATCCACGGTTGTAGCATTCGACTCAAACTTTGATACAACCCCCCACGTCACCGCAAATTATTCCGGAGGGGAATCCGGAACCTTATCCACCTCATCAGCCTCAACAGTCTCATTCACCCTTAATACAGGTGTCGCCGGAACCGTGGATTGGTTTGCGATGCTGAAAAAATAAAAAATGGATATAACAGAAAAAATTGACGGGCTTGAGCTTATGGGAAATGAAGATAAGGAGTTGATGAAGAAGACATTTGAGTTCTTCACTGTCACTCCCTTCGGGAATACGGAGTTCCAGATACTGAATTTCGTATTGAATAAAGTGGAGTATCCTACGCCGTTCTCAAAGTTCAGGCAGAGTAAATTGGAGCTGTGGACTAGATTCCAGTCATTGATGGAAGACCACTTCCAGTACAGGGAGGCAGAGGCGAACATAGAGCTTGAAAAAGCCAATATAGGTGAGTGGTCCAGGGATGATGATCCCATTAAGAAGGCTAAGATAAAGCTCTCCGAGATAAGCATAGATAAAAACATATTCAAGATGCAGGTAATTAAAAAGCTGGTCCAGGATAAGATAAGGGAAATGAATATATTCTATGGGGTAATATGTGAGGAAGAGCCTAAAATCAAGGGAGATGAATCAAATGAGGATCTTAAAGTCTGGGAGGAGAAGATGAGACGGCAACCACAGTTATTCAGGGAGCGATACGGAATCTGATTTAATACAACTGTAAAAAATGTCATATAAGGTGGGAATAGTTAATCACGATGAATTGATTGGTCTCTT
>CBFCYF010000174.1:0-2858 GCA_965602195.1 uncultured archaeon
CACCATGGACGCTATTGCTAGGGCAAGTATTCCGTCCAGGAAACCGAATGTGGGCAGTATGTTTGTTCTGAATAAAGCAATAGAAAGCTCCCCGCAGGTTATGGACAGAATGCATGCCCATTTGTTGATTTTCTTAAAGTAGAGGACGGCGAATGTGGTGGGAAACAACACAACTAAACCGGAGAAGGTTGTGGCAACGAGGGTGGAGAATATCCCGGCTTTAGGGTCAAAACCAAACCACACGAATATCAGGGCAAAGAAGGTGAGTAGTAGGGTGATCATCTTGCTGGAGAGTATCTCATTTCTTAATTCAAGGTCTCTGGTGAGCATGGTTGACAGTGAAAGCAGCTGGGAATCGGCGGTGGACATCAAAGCCGCTATCGCCCCTACAATCACCACACTGAAGACCCATGGGGGGGCATAGTTCTTCACCATCAAGGGCAGGACCATGTCGGTATTTCCCCTGAGATCAATGTCTGTTCCGTGAGCCCACACCCCGATAAGTACCGGGATTAAAAAGAGGAATGAGATTAATATTGGGTAGAGGATCATTGAGTGCCTCAGCGATTTCTGGGATCCTGCTGTGTAGAATCTGCTGAAGAGCTGGGGGAACATAGGGTCCACAAAAATCCACAGAAGCATAAAGGAGAACCATATTTGGGGTGTGAAGTAGTTTCCGCCGCCTGGTCTCTCAAAGAGTTCAGGTTTATTGGCGAAAGATAATAGTCCTGCCTCTTCAAACCCCCCCAGGCTGTTGGATACGAAGATTACTGCCAGAAGCATTGCAGTTACCATAATTACGCCCTGAACCACATCAGTCCATCCCGAGCCCCGCATCCCCCCAAAAATTACATATAATGCGATTACAATCATGGTGATTGATGCCCCTACCTTCATCCCGATTCCAACAGAGATAGAAAGTAGCATCCCAGCCCCCACCGCCTGAATAGCAAGATAGGGGATGGTGAAGGAGACCATCACCAGTAAAACTAGGAGTCTCAGGCCTCTGCTATTTAATCTTGCGCCAATCAACTCAGGGGGGGTGATGTAACCGTGTTCTTTACCTAAAATCCATATCTTCCGCCCCATTATGTAGAACATTATGGGCATCAGGGCTGTTCCAACAGCCATTATGCCGTACTGCCCGAACCCGTATTTGTAGGCTGCCCCTGCAAAGCCCAGGAAGGTGAAGGCTGAGAAGTTTGTCGCAGCGAGGGTGAAGAATAGTGTCAGGGAGCCGAATGTTCTGTTGGCCAGGAAGTAGTCTTCAGGGGTTTTTTCTGTTTTTCTGCTGGCAATCCAACCGATTCCTATTAATATGATGAAGTATGTCAGGATGATTATCGGCTCCACATTTAATCCCTCCAAAATTTCTTTGAAAAAAGATAGTAGAAAACGGAGATCATGAGGGTGAGGGTGTAAAGGAAAACCACCCAGTAGGGTATTCCCCAGATTAACGGTTTACTTGCATGCCAACTCCAGAAGTCCATGGAGAGGAGGAATATCAACAAGAATGCAAGAAAGTAGAGGGCATATTTCTTTTGGGGCATTTTTATTTCTTCCAGCGTTAATAATAGGGTTTTTTTCTTCTTTGGATTGGCAGATTGTAGGAAACCTTTTTTTTAAATCACAAATTATTGATTTCGTAAGTAAATAAAACCTGTATAAAGCCCCTACAGTGGGGGGCCTGGAGGCTAGAGATCAGGTTTAGAGGGAGGAGGTAACCCTGAAGCTGAGAGAGGTTAAAGAGAAGATTCGTTTTTATGTTCCTGAGCTTAGACAAAACTAGATTAGTGCTGCATTCGGCGAAGCCGAAAAATCTAGAGTCGCAAGGGCGCCAATTTTTTGTCTAATTCACGGCGTTTTTTTTCTACTCCTTAAGATTCTTAATTTTTTCTATGGTTCTTTCTGCAACTGTTTTTTCTTTGTTGAAGTGTTTTGTCATTCTCTCAAGAAATGCTTTCTTTTCCTCTTTTGTTTTGAAGTTTTTCATCAATTGCTTTGTTTTGCTGAGATTTTGCTCTACCTCCTCAGGTATTTTTTCACTATCGTGTCTGACTGCTTCCTGACTACAGGCTTCATGACACCTACCGCATCTTATACATTTATCCATATCAATCTCAGCTTTTCCATCCCCCATACTTATGGCATTAACTGGGCACTCTCTAACACAAATTCCGCAACCAACACATTTGTCTTCATCAATCCATGGCATTTCATACACCTCAACTAATCATTATAGAGTTAGATTTCCATCCTCTAGCGCACTTTATCTTCTCCTCTTCCTTCACATACGCCACAATTATATCTGATTTCATTAATATTCTAACCATCTTTTTTGGGTTCTCTCTGCCAACAACAGGGACCCGCCTCCTTATCCTGCCTTTAAGTTTGTGGAATGCGTTTATAACTGAATCTGTGCCGTGCCCTTCCGCCTCCTGAGCCAGTGAATAGACGATAATGCCTGAGATTAATCCGCCTATTGTTGGAATTAACACAAGGAGATAATTCATACCGCCATCCATAGAGAATTCATGTCCGGATGATTCACCTCCGGGGAGAGGTGGATGGAACCCGGCTATATCGCCTAAAATGATGGAGCTACAGTAATTCAATCCGAGGTAGAAGATCACAGAACATACACAGGTTACTATCCCAATCAGTGCTCCGTAACTCAGCCACTTTCCCATATACTCCATATTCAAAGACTTCTCTAACCTATTTATGCCAGACCTCATACGTTTCATACTGGGATTATAATAGTCTCTAATAAAAAAAATTGTTTCGCAATTTTTAACTTGTATACTTTCGTATACAATGAAAAATAATAAATTCAATCAACATATATGGTCAATCCA
>CBFCYF010000175.1:0-2851 GCA_965602195.1 uncultured archaeon
ATAGTTTTCTGATCAACAGACCATCCTCCCTTTTGTGGGAACTCTCCCCTTGGATAAATTTCAAAGTTATCGATAACTATGGGCTCCATGAATATAAGTTTTCCAGAGTTCTCATCTTCTGACACGCGATTCAAATCTTTCATTTCGACTCTTAAATCTTCTATCCATATTCTGACGGGTGCATTCTTATAATAAGAGGACATGGAAATTTCCGGAAGAGATTTTATATTCACGTCCGTCTCTAAAGGAACATCTTCAAATATCAATTGTTCGTCCATCCAGACAGAACCTGAATAATTGTTCATATCAAATTCTACTCTAATGTTATGCCATTTTTCGAGAAAGAGCTCAAGATATTGAGGTTCTCCCATATTGTAATTGAACATTATATTTTCTCTCCCGTTCATCTCATCCGGGATAAACGATAGATCCGCAAATTTATAACACCTCGTTTTCTCATCGGGCGCTCCGAAAGAGACCATAAAATCAGGAGACCATTGAAATTCATTCGGAGTCCTAGAAATCTTGAGTTTAAACTCAAAGTTTAATTTTTCAGGGATTGAGAGATATCCATTGGCATCACTGATTCTTATCAGACACGAGGGTGAAACGTCCTGAGGCACTTGCCATCTGTAAATTCCAGTATTTGGTGTTCTTTCCTTAATGGTCTGATAAGTGCTGCCGTTATCCGCGGAGTATTCAATTTTAACGTCTCTTATGGAATCATCACTTGTCCAGGTGATATTTTGCCTTGAGCCAGACCTCAGCTGTTCTCCATCGTTAGGAAAAGTCACGTTCAATGATCCCTCTGAAATTTGGGAAGCATTTTTGTCATTATTTCCACTCAGATCACCTACAGGATTAACCGACTGCGGCAAAGGAGGTTTTTCGGGAGGTTCTTCGGGAGGTTCTTCCTCTTCATATGAATCACCGTATATATTTATATTATAAGGATTTTCATTTGAATCATTATTCGCTATGGAAATCGCGGCTGTCATATAACCTGGATAAGTTGGGCTAAACCGTAAGATAAAAGTAGTGGTATTTCCAGGCGCAACAGGCGAAGTGGGCTGCTGCTGAACACCGAATTGGTTTGCATGTGTCCCGCTGATCTGTATTATGGGCGAGCCGCTCAGGATTAAATCTCCGTCGCCCGTATTCTCAATGGTAAAGGTTTTAAGCGTGTGAGACCCAACTAAATGCTCGCCGAACTGAAAATTTCCCCCATCAGGGATATTGGTTGTGCCCTGTTTGATGTTCATCTCGGGTTGAGGAATAAATCCATCCCCGACTACCAAAAAGTCATAGGGATTTTCATCTGGATCATTATTAGAGATCAGAATCGTGGCAAATTTGCCCCCTTCAGAAGTGGGGCTAAACCGGATGATAAAGGTAGTGGTGTTTCCCGGTAAAACAGGCGAAGTGGGCTGCTGCTGCACACTGAATTGGTTTGCATGTGTCCCGCTGATCTGTATTATGGGCGAGCCGCTCAGAATCAAATCTGCATCGCCCAAATTTTCTATGGTAAAAGTTACATCTGTGTTGGTGCCAACTTCATGTGAACCAAAACGCCAAACTCCGTCATCCCAAATGTCTCTACTACCCTGTTTGATATGCATCTCGGGCATAGAAGTAGTTCCAGTCCCGGATAGCGATATGTCATAGGGATTCTCGTTTGAATCATTATTAGAGATTAAAATCGTGGCAAATTTGCCCCCTTCAGAAGTGGGGCTAAACCGGATGATAAAGGTAGTGGTGTTTCCCGGTAAAACAGGCGAAGTGGGCTGCTGCTGCACACTGAATTGGTTTGCATGTGTCCCGCTGATCTGTATTATGGGCGAGCCGCTCAGAATCAAATCTGCATCGCCCAAATTTTCTATGGTAAAAGTTACATCTGTGTTGGTGCTAACTTCATGTGTCTCAAAATCGTAAGACCCTCCATCAGGTATGCTAGAATCTCCTTGCTTTATGTTGATCTCTGGTGAGGTTGAAGGTAAGGATTCTTTGGTTGCTTTTAAACGCAATCCTCTCTCATCATAGAGATTGCTCACAAGAGAGGTTCCTGCGTTAACTTCTTCTAAACGATTCTGATTGTCCCAACCATACTGGAAGTTGCCGTCTGATGTTAGATTACCTCTGGTGTCATAGCCGTATCCGTTTATTTGATTCGAACTGGTATAGGTTTTACTGAATACTGTATTGCCATCTTCTTTGACAGTTTTCATATTTCCATATTCGTCAAATGTATAGGAAAAGTTATTCACTCTTCCTACGCCGGAGGGTGTATAGGCAGCTGAAGTTAATCTATTGAGGCTGTCGTAGCTATATGTTGCATTTAAATAAGGTTCAGGCATTGTACTTGAAATTGATGTAATATTCCCTACACCATCGTACCCATATGAAGAGTCATAAAGCACATTTGCGCCCTTTTTCAAAGAGGCAGAAGACATAAATCCTGAACTGTTGTACGAAGCATTGAACTCGGTTCCATTTCCGTATATGCTCATATATGTGGGCTGCTTATTGATTCCGTAAGAGATTTGGCTGATGAGGCTCTTGCCGTTAAAGCTTGCTGTTTCAGGCATATTCAGGTTATTATTCGTGTAAGTGACTGTTCGTCCATCTGAGTAGGAGATGGATATGAGATTGTTATTGTTATCATACGCATAGGTCAGAGTTTTTGCACCCAATCCAGGAATGTACTGTCTCTCTTGAGTGATTGCACCCAGAGAATTGTAAAGGATGTTATCCCTGTACCATCCTTTATCACTTGATATCTCGTTCACTCTCCCTTGTGGATCGTATAAATAGGTTATTGTTTCATCACCTGAGTTAATAGACAATAATTGAT
>CBFCYF010000176.1:0-2837 GCA_965602195.1 uncultured archaeon
ATTCGGTACAAACACTACCATCACCTGGGTGGTGGCTAGGAACTTCTTCAGATGAGATATCATTGTCACTTAAGCATCTTCTTTATCCTCACTATGAACTCGTCCACAGTGATTGATTTCCTGATGTAATCCGCAACATTCAATTCTTCCAGGATACTCTTCCCCTTATCTCTAAATCCCGCAACGGTGAGGAATGCCACCTTAGCATCCGTTAACCCGGGATTCTCCCTTATTCTCTCAACTGTCCCCCTCCCGCTCATCTCTGGCATAAAAAAATCTATCAAAATCAGGTCAACCTTCTCTTTTTTCAGCTTATCCAGGCATTCTCGTCCACTGAGAGCCGTTACGATATCAAAACCCTCATTCTCCAGAACTGTTTTGAATGATTCAATTGTATCTGGTTCATCATCAACGATCATTATCTTCTTCTTAGGCATTTCCATCTCTCAATATATCTCTTATATTCTTTATGAAAGTGTGTATGTCGATAGGCTTCCTGAAGTAGCTATCAAGCCTATCTTTTCGTTTTTGATATTTTAGTTGATGTTCAGGTGATTTTACAGAGAGAACCGCCTTCTTAATTGACCTCGTATTTTTATCCGATTCAAGTCTGTCGAATAACTCCCAACCGTCCATTTCGGGCATCATAAGATCGATCAATATCAAGTCAACTTTCTCTTTCCGGATGTAGTTCAGGCATTCTTTTCCACTATGGACACCTACCACATCATAGCCTCCCACCTCCAGGATCATTTTAACAGAGTCTACAGTGTCTAGTTCATCATCCACGATCATTATCTTCTTAGACATTTTATCAATTACAGATACTATTTAATTGGTAATGTTAATATAAATTTGCTCCCCTTACCCAGAGAGCTTTCAGCCCGTATCTTCCCACCATGTTCTTCGATTATCCTCTTGCAGATGGTTAAACCCAAGCCAGTTCCACCATACTTGCGTGTTGCTCCGGTATCCACTTGGAAGAATTTATCGAACACCTTACCTAGATTTTCTTTGGAGATACCTATGCCAGTATCCTCCACAGAAACAACGATATTATTTCTGGATTTTTTAGCCTTGACTGTTATCTTGCCCTTCTCTGGAGTAAACTTGACGGCATTCTCAATGAGGTTGGTTAAAACCTGCGTTAATCTACCCTCATCTGCCTTAATCAACGGCAACTCAGCAGGATATTGTCCTATGAGAGTAATCTGCTTTTCTTTAGTTAATGGACTTAAATCCTTTATAGAATCTTTGATAACATCAACTATTTGTACCTCCCCCATATAGAATTCCAATGTCCCAGCCTCTATCTTGGATATATCCGAGATATCATCGATCAAGCGAATAAAGCGATCTGTATTCCTGAGCACCATATCTAAACTCTTTCTCTGTTTCTCATTTATTTTTCCCAGAGCCTCAGCCAGAAGTAATTGACTCTGTACCTTCACGGGCGTTAAAGGAGTTTTAAGCTCATGTGCAGTCATGGTGAGGAATTCATCCTTTAACCTGTCTACCTCTTTCAGCTTTTCTGCAGTTTCTTTCAATGCATCTTCGACCTCCTTTCCCTCAATAGCGAGAGTAACCCTCTGGGCGAATATAGAGAGCAGCTCTAGATCCTCCTTCGGGTACTTCCGTGGCGTTTTATTGAGGACACATATAGTACCAATACCTTTTCCTCTATGAGTTAGTAGGGGAATACCCACATAGGATTTGATTCCATGTTCATCAAGGTAGGGATATCTCTTAGCTATGGGGTCTTTTTTGATGTCTGGGATCACTATCGGTTTCTTCTCTTCTATAACGAGACCGCATATTGTATCATCAATCCTAACACTCGTAGTCTTCTCTACAAAACCCTTGACTTCCCCCCTCCATGCCTTAAAAAATAGATGATCACCTTCCACGGTATTAATATAGCACACATCAGGATTCAACATCTTTGAGACTTCATCTGCCGTGAAATCAAGGAGTTCCTTAGTGGTTATATCTATCTTGGTAGATAATTCATATAATGCTGAGAGCCTTTCCTCGCTCTTCTTTAGCTCCGTAATATCCCTCGCTGCGGCAAGGGCGCCCTCTATCTCGCCCCTGGGGTTTTTATACATATTTGCATTGTATGAAACCATCATCTCCTCCCCGGTCCTCGATCTCATAACCAGCTCATAATCCCTGACAGTGCCTTCTTTGAATGTGATCATCACCCCCTCCTGTGCCTTACCAGGATCAGTGAAATAGTTCTTAAAAGGAGTTCCTATCAGCTCCTCCCTACCATAACCGGTTAACTTGATAGTCTCTTCATTCACGTCCAGGATAATCCCATTTTTATCGAAGGTTACCAGGGCATCAATGGAACTCTCGATCAGTGTTCTGTTGTAATCCTTTGCCTCCTGTAATTGCTTTCCCAGTTTCTTCTTCTCCGTAATATCCCTCGCTGCGGCAAAGACGCCCTCTATCTCGCCCCTGGGGTTTTTATACACCGTTGCATTATATGAAACCACCGTCTCCTCTCCGGTCTTCGATCTCATAACCAGCTCATAATCCCTGACAGTGCCCTCCTTGAATGTGATCATCACCCCCTCCTGTGCCTTACCAGGATCAGTGAAATAGTTCTTAAAAGGAGTTCCTATCAGCTCCCCACTACCATAACCGGTTAACTTAACGGTCTCCTCACTCACGTCCAAAATAATACCGTCTTTATCGAAGGTTACCAGGGCATCAATGGAACTCTCAATCAATCCCCTGTTATAGTTCTTGGAATCTAGAAGCTCTTGCTCTGCCCTCTTTTTCTCGGTGATGTCTCTCATAAGATCAACGAATTTTATTACTTCTCCGTT
>CBFCYF010000177.1:0-2831 GCA_965602195.1 uncultured archaeon
GTTAAATTATCTCCCAAAACCATCTCAAATGGAGAAGTTTTTAGATTAGCATTAAGCGAACAAAGATTACTAATCACAAGAGATGCAGATTTTCTGGATAATCCGTTTATTTCTTCCAAACACATTGGAATCTGGCTGTTAAGAATCCGTCCAAAAGAGTTAGATGCACAGAAACGTGCAATCTCTAAATTATTAAAACAACACCCTCCAGAAGAACTTGAGGGTAAAGTTGTTAGACTTCTCCAAGATAATCTTGAATTTTTGTAATTGACAGCACCATAAACCCTATGCTCCGGCGAAACCAACAGCTCACTATCATGTGGCGGAGAGTCTTGCTCCGCATCTTCCAATATAATTTCATACATCTCCCCGTCATGCTGATAAGCTTGATAAGCAGTCGGTTTCTGCCATTCTTTCTCCTTTGTCTCTGGATTTAGTGTCAAAACCCTTTCATCTCTATCCAACTCATAGAAGAATTTCCATCCCCTATCTGTCAGAATTTTCGTCTTTTCATCATAACATTCATAAGATTGATCTGTCCATGTTGTTCCATTCACTGCGGTTATGGTTAAGTCTGCCTTGCCTGTTGTTTCAAAGCGAACCGTCCAGTTTCCATCTGATGTGGATTGTATACCCTTAACCCTTATTGATCTATTCTCCGAGATAACCCTAAAACCTGCATTCATGTGTTTTGTTTCATCCAGAAGGGAGAGCTCTGCTGAAATGGAGTAATCCCCCGTCAGCTCAGGGTGATAGATGTGGGTGAATGAGCCCAGATTCACTCCAAGGGTCACGTATAAGTAGCCCTCAGGGTCCAGGATGGTTAGATTAGTTGTGGTGTTTCCGAGAGCAGTTACCTGGACGCGGACTGTTTCATCCAGGAGGTAGAGTGATTTATCTGTTGACAGAGATGCAGCCTTAAGGACGCTTTCGTTTGTTATGTTCTCTAAGGTAACCTTGAATTCGGCGGTCAGATTCAGGGTTTCGTTTAACAGGAAGAGTTCTGCCGAGATAGAGTAGTTTCCTGCAAGCCCCGGGGTATAGAGGTGGGTGAATGAGCCCAGATTCACTCCAAGGGTCACGTACAAGTAGCCCTCCGGGTCCAGGATTGTTAGATTCGTTGAGGTGTTCTCGAAAGCCGTTACCTGGACGCGGACTGTTTCATCCAGGAGGTAGAGTGATTTGTCTGTTGACAGAGACGCCGTCTCAAGAACACCTCCAGGTGTTATGTCCTCCTGGACCCAGGTTTCATTCGTTAAGTTTGCAGGGATCGCCTCGAATCCGGTTAATAGATTCAGGGTTTCATCCTGCAGGAAAAATTCTGCCAAAACAGAGTAGCTTCCAGTTAACCCCGGATAATAAAGACAGGTGAAGTTGCCCCGATTCTCTCCAAGGGTTGTGTACAGGTAACCCCCCGGGTCCTGGATCGTTAGATTTGTGGCGGTATTTCCGGGGGTTGTGACAGAGACTCGAACAGTCTCATTCAGGAAGTATATCTCCTTGTCTGTTTTTAGTGTTGAGTTTTCAAGGAGACATTCCATTAATTTTGGGGTTTCATTCACTGATATGTTCTCTGCTATGGTTTCGTTTCTTGTTAGGTTCCCCGGGATTACCTCAAACCCGGCTGACAGATTCATGGTTTCATTTAACAGGGAAAGTCCTGCCGAGATAGAGTAGTTTCCTAGGAGTTTTGGGGTGTGGAGGTGGGTGTGTGAGCCGAGATTCTCTTGCGTGGTGGTGTGCAGGCTGCCTTCCAGGTCCTGGATTGTCAGGTTTGTGGTGGTGTTTTCCGGGGCTTTAATGATGATCTTAACTGTTTCATTCAATAGATAGGTTTCCCTGTCGGTCTCTAGGGTTGCGTTCCCAAGGAGGTCTGCGGGTTTTGTTGTTTCATTAACCTGCGGGGCTGTCACAGAAAAACATTTGTTTAACGGGGTTGTTTTGTTTCCAGAAGATGTTAAGGCAGTTACTGTGTAATTGCCTTCCATGGGCGGGGTGTAGCTGTAGGTGAGGTTGCTTTGGTTTCCGGAAAGCAGAGTGAGGAGGAAGCCTTCAGGATTCTGGATCGTTAAGTTAACTGTTATATCTGCTTGAGGGGTGACTGTGATCTTAACTGTTTCATTCAATAGGTAGGTTTCCTTGTCAGTCTTAAGGGTTGTGTTTCCCGGGGTTCTGTTTCCTTCAGGTGTTGTTGTTTCATTTACCTCAGAAACCACCTTAAAGAAGGTGCTTGCATTCATGCTTTCATTCAGTGAAAAGAAGCTGGCGTAGATGGAGTAATCTCCTGCAAACTCCGGGTTGTATAGGTGGGTGAAGCCCCCTAGATTCTTTCCTAGGGCAGCATACAGGTACCCCTGCGGGTCCTCCACCGTCAGGTTTGTGGTGGTGTTCTCCGGTGCCGTTACCTGAATCTGGACGGTCTCGTTCAAAAGATAGGTTTGTTTATCAGTGTAAACCCTACAATCCAACAGGAGGGAGGCTAGATTCTGGGAACCTGACAGCTGGGAGGCTATGAGTTGCATGCAGATAATTAAACCAACGACTCCCACAAGCAATAATCTATTCCTCACCCTAAACCACCCTCAGAGTCCAGTAAACTAGGTGCCCTGATTTTTGATTCCGGGCCAAGATACTTGATCATCTTCTTCTTAACCTTACCCTCCCCATCCCGATAAGATTGATAAAGGTAGAGATAGTAGTGGTTGCTGATTTTTTTCCGTTCGATGTGAGACATCTTTTTTAGTTAGGGGTTACACCTAAACTATAAAAAAAAAGTATGGTAAATCTATAAACTCATTTCGTTAAATAGCAGATATGAGGGTTACTTTTGG
>CBFCYF010000178.1:0-2818 GCA_965602195.1 uncultured archaeon
CTCTGAAAAAGGGAATTATATCTGTTCTGGAGGGATTGGATTCAGGTCGGGATCGGAATCCTTTACCTCTGTGAATTTAACCCCACAAAATTGTGCTATTTGAATATATGTGGGGTTAAATTCGAGAATGCGACGATAGAGGGTAAGAATCTTAGAGAGATCTATGAGACAAGAAACCTGAGGGATGTCATGGAGATGGTGAGGGGGGGCAGGTTTGACATAAACCATAGAGATATTGTAAAGATAAGACATGTTGTGTATGCGCTAGAGAACACGATATGAGGCTCTGGGATCGTATTTATGATATGTGGTTGTGGAAACATTAGGGGGTGGGGATAGACACAGAATACCCTGCGGGCGGACTGTCAGCAATTAGCCGGTAATCTGCGACAAACAGGCATACTGATTGGTATGTACTCGCAGGAAGCCCCCCCCAAAAAAATCAATAGATTTTTAGTGGATGTAGTTCACCGTTACATTGGCTCATGATTCCCCAGATTAGTTATGTTTCCGGGTTTCCCCTTACCGGCTTTATGTTCCTCAATTTTAGCTTCGATTCCTTTCTTTTTCTCTTCCTTCAGGGTTTCATGCTTTATCTTTCCTTCCTGATAATGCTTGCTGAATCCTATTCCCTTATCTATGACGTTTAGGATTCCTTTAGGTAACTCTTTCCCATCCGCTACTCTCTTCACTATTCCCAGGGGCAATGCAAATTCCTCTTCCTCTGGAATCCCTAATTCCGCTTTAACCTCAGATAAAATTTCTGCTATCTCCTCGTCTGTGAGTTTATTTACTTTCTCTTTGATCTTTTCTTTCTCTTTTCCTGTTTCGTCTTCAAGTTCTTCTTCCTCGTCTTCGAGTTCTTCTTCCTGGGAGTCTAGGCCTTCTTTTTCTATGGTATAGTCTTCGTCAGATATTTCTCCTTTCTCATGTCTTTCTTTTAATTCGTCTTTCATCTCTTTTATTATCTCTAATCTGACTTCTTTGTCTGCGATCTTATCTGCATTATTTTTTATTTTTTCAATGCTTTCGTGTAACTCTTCTTTGAATTTATCTCCTGTTTTTTCAACTGCTTTTTCAACTGCTCTTCTCAGAAACCTGATTTGCTTGTGGGTTTTAATTTGAACTTCATTTCTGTCTTTCCCCTGTAATCTGTTTACCTGGATATCTTCTCCGGTTAGATCGTCGTCGATTCCCGGGGGTGTGGTTTCATCTCTTCCGATTACTGTGGTTTTGTTTATCTTGTTTTTCTTTAGGAAGTCTTTTATTGCTTTAGGGACCTTATCTTCTGCGGGTATAATTAGGATGGGGGATCCTGTTTCAGCTCCCAGTTGACCGGCTGCTAGGCCTTCATTGTTTTTTGTTACCGCAACTATTGCGTGATTAACAGGCAAGCCTCTTCCCGCTAATATCTCTAAAACTCTTATTGCAACTACTCTGCTGGTGTCATGGGCATCCTGCCCGTATTCTCTTTCAACGGTTTTTCCAATGGCTTTGAGTTCATTCTCCACTTCTCCGGAGACTGCTTTGGGTCCGCCTACTATTGTTATATTCTTTACTTTCAGGTTTTTGATTGTGTTTTTTGTTGTATCTGGGAGTTCTTCTGTTTCTGTGTAGAGGATGGGGGCGTTTTCGAGGGCTGCTTGGGGAACAACGGAGAGGGCGTCTGCGTGTGCTTCTCCTCTGCCCCTAACCAGAAATACTTTATCTGTGTTTTCCCAGAAGGTTTGGGCTATTTCGGATGCGGTGTCGTATCTTGTTTCTCCGGCGATTCTGATGGTTTCATATCCAAGGGAGTTAACTTGGGATTCAACTTCCGGGGATATGGCTTTAGGTCCGCCGACCACCAGTACCTGGTCTGGGTTATAATCTGTTATTGCTTTCTCTAGGTCTCCGGTGAGGGAGTCTTTTTCTGTCACTAGGGTGATTCCTCCGGTTTTTGCTGCTGCAACACTTGCTGCGGCGGCATCAGGGAAATCTATGGATGTAACCAGAAAGATGAGTTTGCCTGCTTTATTTATCTCAGCTGCGTTCACGGAAAAAGAGAAAATCAACAACAAAATCGATAAACCCGCCAATAATCTTTTGTTTTTCATATTTTCATCACCACTTAAAATTTATATTTGAAAAAATAAAAAGAAAAAGTTGGTTGCCTGTGGCAACCTAAAAATCCAGCTAAGGTGCTGTCGGTAGTCCAAAACCAGTTGCTGTGTCATCACCAGTTGTCCAAATATCTTCTGCTACAATATGTAAGTAAGCTCTTGTTGCTGAAGCACTCCCTTGCCATAATTTTGCTGCCAATCCTGCTACATGTGGTGTTGCCATTGATGTTCCTTGCATATGTGTGTAGCAACCATCTTTATATGTTGATTCTACTGAAACGCCGGGTGCTCCAAATTCAACTTCTTTTTCCTCTACTACATATTTGTAAAGTCCTGGATTTACTCCTCTGGATGACCAGTATGGAACTGCTTCTGCTGAATCAATTGCTCCAACTGCTATAACTTTTACATTCGCTCCTGGATAATCAATGCTACCATCTGCTGGACCATCATTCCCTGCCGCCGCAACTACTAAGACTCCATTGGTTACTGCATAGTCAATTGCATCTTTGATCAAAGAACTTTGTGTGTCTCCACCTAAACTCATAGAGATTATATTTGCTCTGTTATCTGTTGCATACTCAATTCCCTCTGCTATATCATCCGCCCAACAACCAGCTGGTCCGCAAACCTTTATTGCCATTAACTTTGCTTCTGGTGCTACTCCGTAGATGCCTTCTTCGTATGATCCACCATCAGCTAATATTGTCCCTGAA
>CBFCYF010000179.1:0-2794 GCA_965602195.1 uncultured archaeon
TATCGATAATTATTCCGGCGTATGAGGAAGAAAATAGGGTGGGAGGTGTCTTAGGAGATTACTTGCCGTATTTCACTGGGAGATTAGGGAAGGGATATGAGATTATTGTTGTTTGTAATGGTTGCACAGATAAAACCCCGCAGATAGTCGGAGAATTCAGAGAAAGTAATCCATCTGTCAGGTGTATTGAGTTCAGCAGGAAGCTGGGTAAGGGAGGGGCTGTAAAGAAGGGCTTTGAAGCTGCAAAGGGAGATTATGTGGGTTTTGCAGATTGTGATAGGAGTGTGTCTCCCGGGGAGTATGAAAAGCTATTTTTGGCCTTGAAGAACAGCGATTACTGTGGCGTGATCGCATCAAGGAGGGTTGAGGGTTCCCGGATTTTAATTCAACAACCCATGAAGCGAAGAGTAGCGAGCAGGGCGTTCAATATTGTGGTAAGATCGATGTTCGGTCTTCCTTTTTATGACACACAGTGCGGGACAAAGATCTTCAAGGCAAAGCCACTTAAGAGGTTGTTACCTGAACTAAAATCTGATGGATTTGAATTCGATGTTGAATTGCTCTGGAAACTTAAAAAGGAAAACTGCAGAATCAGGGAATTACCCGTGGTGTGGAGATATGAGAAAGGTTCGAGATTCAGCCTATGGGATACTCCTCAAATGTTTCTTGGGCTGCTTTCCATAAGGTTGCGTGGATAAGATGCTCTCGTCAGTTGTCTCCGGCATGAGATATAGGGCTTCAACCTGTATAGTCCGCTCCCAGGGGGTCCTGCATCCAGATCCGTTATGTGTTCTTTCTCGAATTTCTCCATTATTTCCTTATCCCCTTGATCCACTATGACCACATACATTGTAGTATGCTTGGGATACATGTGCAGTGTGGCGTTGATGGATGCCGCATAATCTCCACCGGGGTAATCTCTCAGGAAAAGAACGTTAGTTCTGTCTGAGTAGTACAGTACGAATCTGTCCCTGACCTCAGTCATGTCGTAGAACTCTTTTCTGGGCAAAAGTATTAATGCGCCCGGAGAGATTAGAGATTCCACCTCTTCAGCTATTGATATCGTCTTAGAGCGTACCTCATTTCCGATCTTAACATCATTGATGTTGATAAAATTAGATAACAGGATTAGGGATAGGAGAAATACCGCAGTGACAACTTTTTTTGTTTTAACATCAAGAAGAGTACCTTCAACTCTCTGGTACATCCATATCAGCAATAGAACCACCACCAGACTTAAAGACATGTGTATCAGATAGTAGTACCAGGAATTGAAGGAAAGTGTTGGTGAAAGATAGATGGATACAGTAAATGCAAGAAGAACTGGATATAGAAGCCTATAATCCAGAAATTTAGAGATATGTCCTGAGGCAGAGATGGTTAGTAGAGGGATCACTGGGAGGAGATATCTCATACTCAACTCCCATGACCCAAAGGTGTTGGTTTTCCCATAGAGGATCATCAGGACGTACACCAGATTAGAAAGTATTATGAATTTCAATTTGACATCAACACCTTTCCGGTATAGATAAACAAACCCAGGCAAAGCTGCTATCAGGAAGGGACTGGACTCCAGTATGGATTTCTGGCACCACACCCACCCACTTAGATTTTCTGGAACACATGCCCTGCAAATAAACATGGCAATAAACCCATAGATCATCCGGATAAGATTATTCATTAACTTATGAAACAGATCAGTGAATGAGTTTGTTTCTTTCAGGTGTCCGGCGTTCATTTCACCGCTCAAATATCCAGTAAATGGTGCTGAATAAACATAATCGTTGTATGCCCAAGAGATGGAGAGAATAACAAAAAGGAAAAGGATCATAAAGCCTTTCTCTAGTTTTCTTTTCAGTTTTAGGATGAGGAACAGGTAGAGGACTGCTAGGGGGACAAACATATAGTATGCAGTCCAGATACAGGCAGCAGATGAAATTAAGAAGATTGGGATCCATTTCCTCTCAGGGTAATAGAAAACTGCAACAGTTGATATGAAAAAGCAGAATGTGATGAGAGAGTGATACCATAGGCTGACAGCGTAAAACAGGGAGAAGGTACAGAAAAGATACATGATACTTGAGACGTATGCAATCTCACTGTTTTCCCATATTTTCCTGGAGAGAAGGAAGATAGCAACTGTGGTTAATATCATTAGTAGTATATTGAATATCTGCGGGCCATAGAAGCCGAAAAGTTTATAGAACGGGGAGCTGAGTAATGGAAACCCGAAGGAGGATAGACTATAAATCCCAGAGCCCTTTATAAAAAATCCCAAAGGAATTGCCATGTTAGAGCCTGTGGGGAATCCGCTGAAGTAGGGACTGCAGTCCAGGGAGAGTCTTTCAGATATTGCCTTGGTGAGGTATAGATAGCATCTCTCATCCACCGTAAAAAGTCCTTTTTCTAGGAGACATGCATAAAGAACAATCGATGTTACAACTAACATGACAAGGTAGAGATTATTCTTTAGGTTTACCATTTTTATCATCTATTTTAGAACCCCCTACAATAAATAAGCAGGATGAGAAAACTTATCATCTGCATTCCCGCCTTTAACGAAGAAAAAACCATAGCGTCGGTAATCAAAGGAATCCCAAGAGATATCGTTGATGAAGTAAATGTCATTGTCATTGACGATGGCTCTGCAGATAAAACCGCAAAGGTCGCCAAATGTGCTGGTGCGGATAAGGTAATAAGTTTCAGGGAAAACAAAGGTTTAGGTATAGCATTCAAAAAGAGTGTGGAAACAGCACTAGAGATGAATGCAGGTATTCTAGTAAATATAGATGCT
>CBFCYF010000180.1:0-2761 GCA_965602195.1 uncultured archaeon
AGAACAAGGGGATTTCTAAGCCTAATACCTGCGAGCTCCGTAGATAAATCCATCCCACAAATAAACCTCCTATTTAAAAAAAACTCCACTTAACTATTATAATTCCACAATAATAACATGACCCCAAAAATCCTAATCTCCGACAAGATACATGATAAAGCAATAGAGGAAGCAAAAAGTTTTGCTGAAGTGGATCTGGAATTTAATCTGACTCCTGAGGAACTAATTAATAAGATAGGGGACTATGACGCACTCATCGTAAGAAGCAAGACCAAGGTGACAAGAGAGGTAATAGAAGCCGGCAAGCTGAAGATTATTGGAAGAGCCGGTGTCGGCCTGGATAACATAGACCTGGATGCCACAAAAGAAAAAAACATAAAGGTGGTGAATTCCCCTGAAGCATCAACCCTGTCGGTCGCTGAATTAGCCATAGGTTCCCTGATTGCATTAATGAGGAAAATCCCTCACGGGCACCTCAGCCTAACGGAAGGGAAATGGGAGAGAAGCAAGTTCACAGGCACTGAACTCTACGGGAAGACTATTGGAATCATCGGTTTCGGGAGAATCGGGAGAGAAACAGCCAACAGAGCCAGGGCCTTCGGAATGAACGTCCTCGTCTACGACCCCCACATCACAGTAGAGGACGCAAGGGAATCAAATGCAGAATTAGTGGAGTTAGATGATTTAGTGGGGACTTCTGATGTGATAAGCCTACATCTGCCTCTGACAAAAAACACCAGAGACCTCATTAACAGAGAGATGATATCGATGATGAAACAAAACGCGGTGATAGTAAACATCGCCAGAGGCGGAATAATAAATGAGAAAGCATTATATGAGGCGTTAAGGGATGGGAGAATCAAGGGGGCAGTATTGGATGTATATGAGTCGGAACCTCCCACCGAAAGCCCATTACTTGAACTGGATAACGTGGTGTTGACCCCCCACCTAGGGGCATCCACTGAGGAGGCCCAGATTAACGCCGGCAAAGTGGTTGTAGAAAAAATCAGAAATTTCTTCAGATAAATTACTCTTTTTTTCAGGTGATATCTTGAATGAGGAAGACATTATAAGGAAATTCGAGGAGAACGGCTTGATATTAACCACCCATGGTTTCAAGAGAGTTGCGGAGAACAAATTAGATGCAGATGAAATCCTTAAGACAGCAAAAGAGAAGAAGGTGTGGTTGATTACAGATGAATTCATATCCGAGTTCATAGGAAAACCAGAAGAAGAAAAACGCGAGGAAATAAAAACCCCGCAATCATTAAGGAAACGGAAGATACTAGCAAAAGAGGTTGAATCCCAGCTGGAGATCTATGAAGACAGTGACGTAACAGGAAAGTCCACATGTGAAGGTACATTAGAGAATTTCGTCGACTACTTTAATCAGAAATACAATTCATTGAGGGAGATTCTAAGAGACAGACCAAACCTCACGGGGGCTGTGACCATAGACTTTCTGAAGAAGGGGAACACAGAAGGTTCTGTGGAGACAATCGTCATGATCACAGATAAAACAGAGAGCAGGAGAGGTTTCAGATTCCTTGATGTTGAGGACCCCACCGGCGAGTTAAGGGTTCTGATACCGAAAGACAACAGGGTCCTGAACAAAGCATATGAGAGGATTATGCTGGATGAGGTGATAGGAATCTCAGGCAGATTACGCAACGACCTGTTCATTGCAGAAGGTATCTTCCAGCCGGAACTACCAATGAACCACAAGATCAAAGTAGCTGAAGACCCGGTTTCAGCAGTATTAACCTCAGACATCCACGTCGGAAGCTACCTCTTCCTGGAGAAGGAATTCAAGAAATTCCTGGATTGCTTAAATCTAAGGGGAAACAACAATGAAATTTTTGAGAAAGTCAAGTACGTGTTGGTGGCCGGCGACTTAGTGGATGGAATCGGAGTCTACCCCCAGCAGGAGAAGGAACTGTCAATCCCCGACATCTACAAACAATATGATTTCCTGGCATCTCTACTTGCGGAAATCCCGGACTACATAGAAGTCATACTGGCGATGGGCAACCACGATGCTGTGAGGAATGCCGAACCCCAGCCCAAGCTTCCCAAGGATATCGGAGGCCCCCTCTACGACCTGCCTAACGTCCACGTCGTAGGAAACCCCGTTACAATCTCAATCCATGGAATAGAAACCCTGATGTATCACGGCACCTCCATTGACTCAGTGATAGGCAGTCTCGCAGACTGCACCTACGCCAACCCAGAGATCGCCATGATAGAATACCTGAAGAGGAGATATCTCGTACCCACCTACGGCAAAAAATCCATATCACCTGAAAGAAATGATTACCTGAGCATCAAGGAGGTTCCCGACATACTCCACTGCGGGCATGTTCACGCCAACGGTTACGCCGACTACAGAGGAGTGAAGGTGATCAACTCAGGAGCCTGGCAGGCCCGAACCAAATACCAGGAAGAACAAGGACATATCCCAACCCCGGCAAGAGTACCGATAATCAACCTACAAAGCCATGAAGTATCAGTAGTTCACTTTTAGCAGCCTTTAAGAAAGGCTGGCGAAAGGTGGGGCGTGCGCTCCGCTTAGCCCCACTGACTTAAATCAATTAAATTCATTAAGTGTGCTTGAGCCCCTGAAGGGGCGAAACACACCTTTGTCCTCGGCAAACTCCGAGCAGCCTTTAAGAAAGGCTGGCGAAAGGTGGGGCATTCACTTCGTTCAACCCCACTGAACTAAACTCACCCAGTGTGCTTGAGCGAAAGCGAAACACACCTT
>CBFCYF010000181.1:0-2744 GCA_965602195.1 uncultured archaeon
CCCATCACGATAGTTTTTAGTCATCCAGTAGGCATAAACCTTGGCACAGGCATAAGGACTGCATGGACAAAATGGTGTTTCTTCATTCTGCAGGGGAGGAGACCTACCAAACATCTCACTACTCGATGCTTGATAAAATTTTATATCATTCCCACTTTTCCGTATGACATCTAAAATCCTTGTTGTACCGAGAGCAGTAATATCACCAGTATATCTAGGAATATCAAAACTCACTCGCACATGGCTTTGCGCTCCCAGATGATATACCTCATCAGGTTTTATATTATAGATTATATTTGAAATCTGCTCAGAATCAGAAAGATCACCATAATGCAAAAATAATCTTGCGTTAGGGTCGTGTGAGTCTACATAAATATGATCTATTCTATCCGTATTAAATGTGGATGATCTTCTGATGATACCGTGGACCTCGTAGCCTTTACTCAATAGTAACTCAGCTAAGTAAGAACCATCTTGCCCAGTTATTCCCGTTATCAATGCCGCCTTAGTCATTTAATTTACCTTAACCCACAGATGCAAAGACCTATACGGCTCATCCACATCCTCCCGATATAACAGGAACTCCAGTTTCGTATCCCCTGTTCTTAATGGGGTGAACGAAAAATCATCCATGAAGGTTTCGTTATGCTTAAGCCTTAACTCCTTCACCCTCAGGGTTCTATTGTTTAACTGGATTCTGAGGGTGTAGTCCACTGGTTCATACTCATGATTCACGACCCCGACGGTCACCGTCCCCTCCTCGCCAACCCCAAGACTCGTCAGGTAGTCGTAAGCCATCCCCCCGGGACCCAGGATGTAGAACTCAGTGAATTTCTCGCCCTGAGCAGGCGTAACTATTACATAGATGATCATGACCACTGAGAGTAAGATAGTGAATATCAGGAGTAAAGATGTAATCTTATCACGCATCTTCACACCTCCCTGTGAAGAAATCTATTGTTTCTTTCAAGCCCTGATCCAGGCTTGTTCTGGGTTTCCAGTTCAGAAGTTCACCTGCCTTCGATATGTCTGCAAGAGAGTGCTTGATATCACCAGGCCTAGGATCCGTATGCTCTGCCCTCAGATCTTTTCCCATAAGATTTACGATCATCTCAGACAAGTTGTTTACTGTTGTTCTCCTGCCGCCTGCGATGTTCAGTACCCGCCCATTACTTCCGCCATCCCCAGCAGCAAGAATATTCGCCTCAACAACATCACCAATGAAAGTGAAATCCCTCGTCTGCTCTCCATCACCGTAGATGAGCGGGGATTGATTACCTCCTACCCTAGTTATGAACTTCGGAACAACCGCAGCATACTCAGAACCAGGATCCTGTCTGGGACCATAGACGTTGAAATAACGAAGAGACGAGGTTGGCAGACCATAGACGTCATGGAAAACCCTACAATAATACTCGCCAGCTAATTTCGAAACAGCATAAGGTGAGAGAGGCCCAGGAATCATATCCTCTGTCTTCGGGAGGACCAAAGTATCCCCATAAACAGAAGAGGAAGAAGCATAAACCACTTTCCTTACACCAGTATCTCTGGCTGCAACAAGAACATTCAAGGTTCCGTTGATGTTCACATCATTTGTTGCTACTGGATTCTCTACACTTCGGGGAACGCTTGGAAGAGCCGCCTGATGGAAGATGTAATCTATATCCTGGAATATAGTCTTGAGGAGTTCAAGATCAGTAACATTGCCCTCTATAAGTCGGACATTTTCTTTCTTAATGAGGTCTTCTATATTCTCTCTTTTACCAGTAGAGAAATTATCCAAGATTACAACCTCGTTTCTCTCAGATAACCTCTCAGATAAACTGCTTCCGATAAAGCCTGCGCCACCAGTAACAACAACCCGCTTACCCTCCATTCTTTAAACCAATTCCCATATAGTGGAAGCCGAGGTTTCTTGCCTCCTCTGGGTTGAAGAGACGTCTGCCATCGACGATGATTGGAGTTCTCATGATGTTTTTTGCCCTTTTCAGGTCGATTTTAGTGAATTCATCATGACCCGTCATAAGAACAAGAGCGTCAGCATTATCGAGGGCGTTATAGATGTCATTCTCAGGTTCACCGTGAGGTTTAAGGTGATGATCCTCGATGTAGGGATCAACAATCAGGATATCCGCCTTCATCCTCTTCAACTCCCCGACAAGCGTTCTAACCGGAGTCTCCCGCGGATCACCGACATTCTCCTTATAAGAAAACCCCAAAACAACAACCTTTGAATTCTTAACAGAACGCTCATTCTCATTCAAAGCACCTGAAAGAAGCTCAAACATATACTTCGGCATATAATCATTTATCTCCCTGCCCGCAGTGATCACCTTAGCATCATACCCAAGCTCCTTCGCCTTATGCACCAAATAATAAGGATCAACGGGCAGACAATGACCCCCAACCCCGGCCCCAGGATAATACACATTAAAATTCCACTTCGTAGACGCAGCATCAATAACATCCATCACATCAACACCAATCCTCTCAAAGATAAGCGCCAACTCATTCACCAACGCAATGTTCAGATCCCTCTGCACATTCTCAATCACCTTAGCCGACTCCGTAGTCTTAATATCCCTCACCTGCCTGACCTCCGCATTTACCACCTCCTGATATAACAACCTCGTAACCTCACCCCACCCAGGCGTTATGCCCCCAACAATCCTCGCCACACAATCAATTGTGTGCTCCGCATCCCCAGGATTATATCTCTCCGGGCAATAAGCAAGACCGAAATC
>CBFCYF010000182.1:0-2734 GCA_965602195.1 uncultured archaeon
ATGTTATGTTGTCTGATACTACATCATAACCAAAATGGAATACAGAAAAATACAGGTAACCGGGGAAGGCACCTACATCGTTTCCCTGCCGAAAAAATGGGTTACGGCAAACCAGCTGGACAAGGGAGATGTTGTCTTCATAATAGAAAAAAAAGATGAACTTTTGCTGAGATTAAAAGAGGAAAAAGAAAAGGAATCCGAAATCAAAATAAAGACCGAGGATACAGAACTCCTCACAAGATCCCTGATAACCAAATACATCCAGGGATATGACACAATAACCATCACCTCAAAGAACCACATCAACCCTGAGATAAGAAGGAACCTGATAAACATCTCCACCTACCTCATAGGACTGGAACCCTTCGGGGAGACAGAAAATGAACTCACATTCAAGATGCTCATGAGAGGGGGCGGGAATCTGGCGGAATCCCTGCAGAGGATGTATGATATGTCCATGCTGTCCCTCAGAGAGCTGATGCATGATCTGGAGACGGAAACCTACAACGAACATATCCTGGACGGAATAATCCAAAGAGATAACGAGATCGATAAATTCTATTTCCTGATACTAAGGCAGTTGTCTTCCATAACCGGATTTGAAACCAGCATCTACGCACAAATAGCTAAAAGCATCGAGAGAATCTCAGACCATATAGAGAAAATCGCAACCCTCACAAAGGAATGTAAAACAATCAGAAAAAAAGATGTACTGATATACAGGGAATTGATGGAGATGTATGCTGATGTTATGCTGGCTATGAGAAACAGAAACCCCTCCATGGCTAATGATGTCCTGAAAAACATACAGAAATTCAGATTAACGGAAAAGAAAATATTAGATAAACCGAGCGGGGGAGGAGGTCACTGTATTTTAATCTACGAGAGCTTCCGGCGTATCGGGGAATACATCTCCGACATAGCTGAGTCTGTGATAAACCTATCATAGCTTTTTAAACCCGATGGAAGCAGGCCCGTATATTGCGGGGACTGATATCAAAAGCATAGGCCTCCAAGGCGGTACTGATATCTGTGCATTTAGCCCTGTGAGCACCTTACTCTTATTCCTAGATTTTTCTCAATTATCTCTTCACCTGTAATTTAAATACTGGGTTTTAAAATATACTATGGCTTCAAAAACTTCCATTTCAGGTATGTTGATGGTATTCTTTTCGATATTCTTGATGACGTTAATGCCTGGCTGCATTCCCACCCCAAGTACACAGAATGTCACCTCAACCTCACCATTAGTCTGCAATCCCCCTTATATACAAGTAGGTACTGGATGTTGCCTGGACAATAACAGCAACAGTATATGTGACCGGGATGAGGGAGTAACCACGGTATTAATAACCTCAACCTCCGCCGCCGGTACCTCCACAACATCAACATCCCCCACATCCACCTCAATCTCCCCTGTTGCCCAGAAAATCACCTCCAAGAAAATCATGTTGAGTGGAGATCTAAGGGCTGATGTAGATGTTGTTTTCACTCCAGACAGGAAAAAAGCTTTGATGTCAACCAGGATCCTTGCCGGACAAGGTCATATGGACATAATAGATATAGCTTTGGAGAAGATAATAAATACCGTTAAACTTTCAGGGGACCTTAGGTCCGGGGTTGATCCCCTCATCACATCTGATGGGATGACTGCTCTGATGCCTGTGAGGAATCCCTCAACCAACCAGTCCTCCCTTGATATTATTGACATAACATCTGCAAGCATAAAAAAGAATGTTGCCTTAGCAGGCGATCTACAGTATGATGTTGATGTTTACATCACCCCTGATGGAAAAACTGCATTAATGCCCTCCAGAATTTCAACCCTCATGAAGGGATACCTGGATCAGATAGACCTCTCCACAGGAACAGTGAATGCAAGACATAACCTGAAGAATGATCTGAGGGAGGGGGTGGATGTGCTCATCACCTCAGATGGAACAAGGGCGTTTATGGCCAGCATGCATAAAACCGCAGGAAGCTCCGTGGATATCATAAATATCCCTGCGAAGGTGATATTTAAAACCCTTGGAATCCCCGGTGATCTGCAGTACGACGTCGACCCTGTTCTGGTTGAAGACAGCAGTATTCTGCTGGTCCCCACCTCGAATCAGGGGGGGGCATACGGGTATCTGAGTGTGATTGATTATTCTTCCGGGGCAGTTCTGCATAAAGTCAAGCTGTCAGGGACCCTGCAGAAGTATGTTGATGTGAGGCTAGCAAGCGATAAGAAGACTGCTTTCGTACCCTCCCATAAGGGGGCGCAGGGTTATGTTGATTTCATAGATATTGCCGCAGGAACTGTTACCAATACCATAACTCTTTCAGGGGATCTCAGGGAGGGGGTTGATTTAATGCTGAACTCCGATGGGAAGATTATCCTGATGCCTTCCTATAAGGGGACGCAGGGTTATATTGATGTTATAGATGTGGGGGCTGGGACCCTCACCCATACCGTGAAACTTTCCGGGGATCTCAGGGAGAGCGTTGATGTAATAATCATAAACGATCAAACGACGGCTTTAATGCCTTCCTATAAGGGGGTGCAGGGTTATGTTGATGTCATAGACTTTGGGGTGGGGACCGTCATCAACACTGTGTTGCTCTCAGGTACTCTTCAGGAGGATGTGGATGTCCTGGTAATGCTGGGGGAGAACACGGCTTTGATGCCCTCCAGTAAGTGGAAGCAGGGTTACCTGAATATCCTGGGCGGGGTTTCCTCAGGTCTTGCTCT
>CBFCYF010000183.1:0-2731 GCA_965602195.1 uncultured archaeon
GGCTGCATCTCGCGGAAGGTCGCCCGTGCCAAGGCCGCCCCACCCCCCCGCGGGCGCCCCAAACAGCCACCACCTTGGATTTGGAGGGATGTGATTGTGGAGACGTCAAGGGGATAGAATAGATTTAAGTGTCATCAAGCGACTGGAAGAAGCGAGTAGGGTACATGTTTTCGCCAGCCTTTTCTTAAAAAGCTGTTTGAAAAGCTGAGGGGGGAATAAAGCAACATAATTTTAGGAGGTATTACCATATTTTATTTATGGTAGTAATTAAGAGGGAGGGACTCATCCTCGAACCAACTGATCTGGGGTTTGAAAATCAGGGTGTTTTCAACCCAGCATGCATCAAGGTCGGAGATACAGTTCATATGTTTTACAGGGCTGTAAGAAAAGGGAACTACTCAAGCATAGGATACTGTAAACTGGATGGTCCTCTTAAGGTCGTGGAAAGAGCAAAAAAACCAATTCTCTTCCCAGAATATGATTATGAGAAACAAGGTACTGAAGATCCCCGAATTGTCTTCCTTGAAGGAACATATTATCTAACCTACATGGCCTATGACGGTAAAAATGTATGGACTGCGTATGCAGCAAGTAAAGACCTGAAAAAATTCAAGAAACAGGGAAAAATCACACACAGAATATCCTATGCTGAAGCAACGGAATTATTCAGTCAATCAAATATAGCGGAGAGATATTTCTGTTTTGACAGATATAACAAAAATGAGGGTGAAACCGGAAATGATGTGTTGTTATGGGGGAAAGACACGTTTTTGTTTCCGAAAAAGATTAATGGAAAATTTGCTTTAATCCACAGGGTTCTCCCGGAAATCCAGATTATCTACTTTAATGATTTCAGTGAATTAACCAGGGAATTCTGGATGGAGCACTTAGAGAGATTGTCAGACTACATAGTTCTTGACACCAGGTACTGGTTTGAATCCGGGTGGATTGGTGGGGGATGCCCGCCCATCGAGACCGATGAAGGATGGCTCTTTATCTACCATGCCGTTGAAGACTCAGGGGAAGGGAGGATCTATAGGGCTGGAGCAGCCTTATTAGACAGAGATAATCCCTGTAGGGTGATAGGCAGGCTTAAAAATCCTTTATTTTCCCCGGAAGAAGAATGGGAAAAAAAGGGTGTAGTTAACAACGTTGTTTTTCCTACAGGAACCGCTGTTTTTGACGGGAGACTTTATATATACCATGGAACGGCAGATACCCGCGTAGGTGTTGTCTCCCTTGATCTGGAGGAGCTCTTAGCTGAGTTGCTAAAATAGTCCTTCCAAGTACGCGGTTTTTATGATCTTATAATCTTGAAGTCGTATATCACTATCTTAGGTAGTATAATAAATCGGAATTCTTTTGATGGTAGGTCCCATCCACGTATTCTTTTTTTTGGAGGAAATCTAAGCGATGAAAAACAAAAAGAAGTCATCATGGATCCTGTATATGGGGACATATCCGCCCAGGGAGTGCGGGATAGCTACATTCACCAGGGATTTAGCTAAGGCCATGAACGAAAAATTCAATCCTGGGATCAGGTCCAAGATTCTTGCGATAAACAACAACGAAACAAGTATCTATAACTACCCCAAAGAGGTGATATTTCAGGTGAACGATACAGATGTTCAGGGGTATATTGAGATCGCAGAAAAAATCAATGAAACGGATTCTATTAAATTAATAAGTATTCAACACGAATTTGGTATTTTTGGCGGTGAATACGGAAACCATTTGGTCTCATTCCTGGAAACAGTATCTAAGCCGGTAGTCACCACATTCCATACGGTTCTTCCAAACCCAAACCCGAAGCTCAGGGGTGTTGTGAATAGGATTGCAGAAAGATCTGTATGTGTTGTTGTGATGACCAACCGTGCAGTTGGAATTCTTAGGGATGATTATGGATTAAGAAAGAAGGATATTGTTGTTATACCTCATGGAATACCCCCTGTTCCATTTGATTCAAAGATGAAAAAGAAGAAAAAGATAGGCTATGGAGACCGGCTTATAATCTCCTCATTTGGCATGATGAATCCTGGCAAGGGGTATGAATATGTTATTGAGTCACTTCCTGCGGTTATTGAAGGATTCCCAAATCTCCTCTACCTGATAATCGGTGAAACACATCCTGTAGTAAGAAAACGAGAGGGAGAACGCTATAGAAATTTTCTTGAAATGAAAGTAAAGAAATTAGGGCTTGAAAAACATGTGAAATTCTATAACAAATATGTTAACTTAAGTGAGATAATAGACTATCTGAAGGCGACCGATGTTTATGTCTCCTCATCCACAGATCCTAATCAGATAGTAAGCGGTACCTTATCCTATGCAATGGGTTGTGGGAGGGTAGTTGTCTCAACCCCCACCCTGCATGCAAAAGAAGCTGTTAATCCTGAGAGAGGGATACTGCTTGATGAATTTAATAACCCTAAATTATTTGCAAACTCCATAATACAAATACTATCAAATCCCTCCCTAAGGGAGGCGATGGAAAAGAATGCATATTCATACACAAGACACATGACATGGCCTAATGTGGCATTATCCTATCTCAATGTGTTTGAGAAATATATAGGGGTTTCTGAAAAATACAAAAAATTACCGAAAATAAAACTCAGACATCTGACAACATTAACTGATGATTTCGGCATTATCCAGTTCGCCGACCATGCGAAACCCGACCCCCAGTCAGGGTATTGTCTTGACGATAACGCAAGGGCAATGATTGTTT
>CBFCYF010000184.1:0-2721 GCA_965602195.1 uncultured archaeon
GAGAATCTTGAGAAAGAATTTACTATAAAATGGCTCTATTGCTCTTATTTTTTTAAGATTTAATTCCATTCTATTTAGTTCAGAATGAATACCGACACCCTAAGGCAGATCAAAGCACTTCATCCTAAACCAGAACTCAAGTTCAGGATAATAGACCTACTAAGAAGAGAAGGGGAACAAGGAATGAACGAGCTATCGGAAAAAATGGGGTATGGGAAGAAGAGCTCCCTCTACATGTATCTGGACGACCTCCTGCGGGGAGGGATAATAGAGAAGATCCATTCACAGGAAAATGGAAAATGGGTGTACAGGCTGCATGAACTCCACATACAAGTTACACCAAAAACAATAGAAAACCACTACAACGAATTCCCCGCAGATACAACAGATGAAGACGAACCCGAACTACAGAAACTGAAGGAAATACTACACACCACAGATATAAGCACCGTAGACGCCTCCGGAGAAAAAATACCCTTCTCCCCCGCGACACTGATGAGAGACTTCCTGGACGCAGGAGTAGGGATAGACGAAGCATTAACCATAACACAATATATGAACCAGACCGCCTACAACGGCATCACAACAAAAGAAATGAGAGAAAAAATATATAAGATTATGCAGGAAAAAAAATGGAATATTGCCGCCGAAAGATACAGGAGATACATCATAGACCCGATAAAGGTTGTATTAGACGGCAGAATAGTGGACTGGAATGAAAAACATCTGGGAAAAGAACTTAGAAGACTACGGAAAGAAAACCTGAGCATAACAATAAGGAACGGTGAAATAGACAGGATAACAGTAAACGCGATGAAAAACCTTAAGAGACTAGGTATGGAGCCGATTCCAGTGGAATTCATCAGAGAATACATGACACTCCTGCTGAGTAACATACAGATCTGAGTATAACACATTTAATATCGCCCTTGATCAGCGGAACTGTTGCTGGGTTCTGGCTTCACCCCCTCAGGTTAGCATGCTCTAACCCCTTAATAAATTCAGTATAAAGATATGCTGAAAGCCTAAATCCTTCACTCAGCATATCATCAAGTATCTCTATTACCTCCTTTTTGCTTATTAGTCCCCGCTCCCGACACTCTCTTAGAACATACAATGTTCCTCTTGTTTTCAACCCAAAAGCTCTTGCAACTTCTCTAGCATCCTCTTCGTCAATTAAAACTCCCGCATTTAATTCTTTTGCCAACAGAATCGTATTTGCTTCGCCCATATGGATACCCTTAAATTTTCTCTTATCTCTAACCCTCGTTACTACGATCCATCCCTCTTTTATGCATTCATCAATGATCGCCGAATCTGCCGCGCCCTCCTCCCCACCCTTATCCACAACCTCTCTCCTAACCTCTTCCTCAATAAGAACCTCTCCAAATAACTCCTTCAAAAGGTGCAGTTTTCCAACCTTTGCTAGATAGATCAATGGAGACGCATTAGAAACCATCATTTAATGTCCTCCCTCAGGGACTCCTCTGAATAATGCATATCTATACCCCTATCCTTCAAAATATCCATCATCCTCCTTAAACTAATCCCAGCTATCTCTGCAGCCTTCCATGTACTTACCTCTCTCCGTACATACCTCTGTATTGCCAACTCTATCTTGTATTGCTCCAACCCCCTCCGCATAACCCCTCTAATGAAGGAGGACTTATCTGTATCTCTAGCAAGATAGTCTATCTCTCTCACAAATCCTTCATCAACTCTGATACTTATTGTTTTCATTGCGTTTACAATTTATGATTTTGCATATAAAAATGATGGAACTTCATATCTGGATGCTAAATTCACCAATAATGATAGAATTCAAGGCTGCTGTCGGATGGTAGTCTTCAGGAATCCCTGGATGGTGTTTGGGAGATATTGCCTGAAGGAACCCCATTGATCAGTGGAACCGCTACTGGCTTATGCCTGTAAGTCTACCTGAGGATATTATGCACTATAGATAAAGATGCTAGAAAGGCTGAGGGAGAAGTTCGATTTCTTTGATGGAATCTGGTATTAAATTTAGCGAGAGATATTACAACAGATATATACCCTCATTCTTAGATAAAAACAAGATATTTACCGCTGATTTCTATGCAGATCTTGAGAATATCTCAATCCCAAGTTTCTTCAAACTCAGCCTTTGGTCATCCCAGACTCCCATCCATTTATGGAGATAATAACTCAGATCAAACTCATCCCTCGTCCATATCACCCTATGATTTTCGAGAATTGTGCCCTTCAATTTCAAAGGCAATAACTCAAATATCTTCACATCATATTTTTCCGTAAGCCTTGACTTAAGAATCTCTGTGAATAACTCATCTTGGTCTGAATCTGGAGCCACCAAACAAACATCAATATCCGACCTCCCATGCTGATCCCCCTCAACCCTAGATCCAAAGAGAAGGATGGCAAGAACCTTATCCTTAAACTGAGAAAAATCCCTCTCCAATTCCTCTCCCCCCCCTACGCCCTAATCCCTCAGCCATTCTCCGAGTTTCTCTCCAAATATTTCAATAGAAGGTAATATACTCCCGATAGAATTATATGCCTGCCGGTCAACGATCCCATTATACTCATAAACTAAAATATTTCTCAAGCCATTAGCCTTCTTTAAATCTCCCGTCAAGGTTTCATCAAGATTCAAAACTTTTGATATACCCTCCAAATTGCTATAATCATCCTCCACTACCCCCCCCTCATCCTTCACGATCATGG
>CBFCYF010000185.1:0-2681 GCA_965602195.1 uncultured archaeon
TGGACTTCACCTTCAAACCACTCCACCCGTCTTTCTGAAAACTGCTCCAGTGACGGTAGAATGTAGTCCTGCTAATATCTGCCTTTTCACATATCCAGGTCACGTTCGCTCCCCGCAAACGCTGCTTTATAATCCATCTACGTTCCTTAACCGATAGGTTGCTCATTCTACCCACTTCAAACACATTATTAGCGCACTAATCTAAAAGTGTAAACTATGTGGGTGGATAGAACAGATACAGTTATGTGGAATGCTTTTTTTAAATTTAACTATCTATATTGTTAATAGTGATTGTTTATCTGAAAAGAGGAACAAACATGAAAATGGTACAAATTGAACTACCGGATGAAGTATTACTCTCCTTGAAAGAAACTCCTAAGGATATTTCACGCGAAATTCGCATTGCAGCGGCTGTAAAACTATACGAGTTGGGTAAGCTCTCTTCAGGACGAGCGGCTGAATTAGCTGGCCTTTCTCGAGTCGGTTTCCTTCAGATACTGGGACGATATGGTGTTTCCATTTTCGACCTGACGACTGAGGAACTTAAGCGGGATGTGCAAAATGCCTAAACTGTGATATGCGATACATCCACAATTTTCTACCTTCATCGTTTGGGCTGTTTGGATATACTTAAGAAACTTTATGGGACCATTATAATCCCAGAAACGGTTACTCATGAACTGGAACAGGGTAAACTTAAAGGTGAAGATGTCCCTGATCTTACAAATTATCCATGGATTCAAATCAAATCAATTCGCACACCAAAACTTATCGGGTTGATAACGGATTTGGGTCCAGGTGAGGCGGGTGTTTTGACATTAGCCTTGGAGAAACAAGATGCATTAGTTATCTTGGATGATCTAGTGGCCCGTCATATAGCCGAGTTACAAGGACTCAGGCTTACCGGCACAGCCGGTATTTTGTTGAAGGCCAAAGAGCAAGGCCATATCAAGGCTATTGCCCCGCTCATTGAACAACTTTTAAAACTTGGATTTTGGCTTAGCAATCGTCTGCAACATGACATCCTCAAATTGGCAGATGAACTATCAGACTGAAAATCGTTTTAACTTCTCACAGAATAGAGACGTATGTCTAAAAATGCCTCGATTTTATCTTCAGTTCCTTCTTAATCTCTCGGATGCTCGCGGCAAAGCTCTGTTTTTTTTGAATCGGAATTAGTTAGAGCCTTTGTTCTCTAGAAACACATCAATCAATATTCTATATATCTGAGTATATTGGGTTAGAATTTCAATCCCATATTACTCTCCACATACCTGTTAATACCTATCTTAGCTATATTGTGATTCCATAACCTCCCTTGTCTCTTTCATTCCTCTTTTGTAATCCTCAAATGTTACATTTGCTTTAACACCAAATCGTATTAATATATCCATCATCTCACTGGTACAGACTCCTGCCGTCTCCGCTGCTTTACCTAAGGATATTTTGCCTTCTTTATATGACTGTATGGCTTTTAGCTTTCTGTTGTATTCTATTCCCAGAGCTAACAACTTTCTTATTGCAACCGATTTAGGTATATGCTCCCTCTTGGCTACCTCTCTTGTGTACCTCAAAATCTCATCATCAGTCTTCTCAACCCAGCATCTTATTTTATTTCTGACTATTTCTGACATGATATACATATTTATATAGTCTAATAGTAAATGATTATGGGTATAATGATATATCTCCTTAAGATGTGAACATGCGTGAAAAGCTCTTGACAGGGGTTATTGGCTGCGGCTCTTTTGCTTTCAGTAGCAATGACCATCTATGTGATTGCCACACCCGTTCAGGGCGAGAAATTCACTGAGTTTTATCTTTTGGGTCCGGAGGGTATGGCAGGTGATTATCCCACAAACCTGAGCGTTGGCGGAAACGGAGCCGTGATCGTAGGGGTTGTAAAATAAAGAGAAAATGAAAAAAGGATGTTGGATTATTGGATTTATTGTTCTAACAGTTCTTGTTCCAATTATTAGTGCAGATAGTAAAATACCGGCTGATGGTATAATTGAGGTAGGTGGCTGGGATCATGTTACTGATTCATTTAAATTTACTTGTGATGGTGCGGGTGATATGGCGCACACGCCTTGTTATGGTAAATCGCCTCCACAGTCAGGTGAATTTGCTGTTTCTGGCCCATATACTCTGATCAGTGAGGAATACTCGTGTGAAACGCCAGGTTATGATGGTGGCTGTTGGGGGAGTAGTGGCTTGTGTAAATTCCGGTATGAGGGAAAAGAAAGCGAAGGTTATCTGTCTGTTTCAGGGATGAGGGAGGGTGAAGCTCATCTTGTCAAAGGATCACTGAATATTAAGTATACCTGTTCTACTTGTGGGCATGGAACTTTTGTTTGGTATGTTAAGCCTACAAACTTCAAGGTTGATGTATATTATAAGACATTTAGTTCTTGTGATGCGTTCTGTAAAGAAGTATATGATAATGCAAATGGGAGAGAGGAGGGGGGGGAATGCAACTGTTATTGTGCTGAAGGTTATGAAAAACAACCGCTGGTAAAGGGTGTATGGGGGTGTGTAGGAGATGAGACCCCGCAAACAGGAGGAAAGGATGGAGAAATTGTTGAAGAGAAGCTAGGGGAAGTGGAGGAGGAAGATTCTTGTTTTAATGGAAGAAAAGATGGAGGTGAGGAAGGAATTGATTGTGGAGGTCCTTGTATGGC
>CBFCYF010000186.1:0-2626 GCA_965602195.1 uncultured archaeon
AATACCCTAAAGGATCCTTGTATTTACGAGTATCTTTCAGGGGGATGTTATCCAATAAACCATCTCTCCATAACCTATTATATAACACAGGATCCTTCTCCTGAAGTTCACCCCTACTCAACCCCCTATAGTGCTTATCATAGTATTCCAGTGCATCCTTGCCGAAACACCTAACTTTAATAGGTACTTTTTTTATCAAACCCTTCTCCAACATTATCTTTTTTTCTTCTTGTGTTTTTGCTTTACCTTTAGTAGGTACTTCTCCTATCAAACCCTTCTCCAACAGTATGTGATACAGGTGTTGATTTTCTTTCACCAACTCACCTCTTGTGAGCCCCGGGTAGTGCTCCCTGTAGTATCCCAGGGGATCCTTGTATTTACGGGTATCTTTCAAGGGAATAGCATCCAATAAACCATCCCTCCATAGTTTATGGTAGAGTGCAGGATCCTTCTTCCGGAGTTCACTCCTGCTCAATCCCCTGTAGTGTTTATCATAGTATTTTAATGCATCCTTGCCGAAACGCATGCCTTTAGTAGGTACTTCCCCTATCAAACCCTTCTCTAACAGCACGTAATATAAATATTGATTTTCTCTCAGCAGCTCGCCTCTTGTGAGCCCCAAATAATTCTCCCTGTAATACCGCAGAGGATCCTTATATTTACGAGTATCCTTCAGGGGGATGCTGTCCAGCAAACCATCCCTCCATAGTTTATGGTAGAGTTCAGGGTCCTTCTCCTGGAGTTCACCCCTGCTCAACCCCATATGATGCTTATTATAGTACCCTAATACATCCTCTCCGAAATCCCTGCCTTTAACAGGTATCTCCTCCACCAAACCCTTCCTCCGTAGTAACATGTACAGATACCGGTTTTCTTCCGCCAACTCAGTTCTTGTGAGCCCAAGGTAGTGCTCCCTATAGTATCGCAGGGGATCCTTGTATTTACTGGCCTTCGGGGAGGGAGGGATATTATCCATCAAACCCCTCTTCCGCAGTCTACGGTAGAGTGCAGGGTCCTTCCTCTGAAGTTCCTTCTGCGTTAATCCCCCATACATCTCCCTATAAACCTCAAGCAGGCGTTTATCTCTCCTTTCCATGGCTGCAATAATTCTTTTGGCTGTTACGGGTATCTGTCCTCTTCTACGAGCTTCTGCATTGCCTTTAACACGGCCTCCGGGGTCTTCTGGGTGTAGTGGAAGGTGATGAAGATGTTCCGTAGACGCTCCGCGTTCGTGTTCCCGAATTCCTTCATACCCTCAAGTATCCTGACCTGCTCTTCATTCAACGTTACCGGGATAAGCTTGCCTGCTGGTTTAGATCCATTAGCCATTATATATAAAAAAATTATTAATCAAATATTAATTAAACATTCATCATATATTAATGAAATATGAATTAGTTTGTGCACCAGAATCCCCTCCATTCCCCGACCTATTTTTGTTGATGTTAACATAACCTGAAACCAACGCGAAGCGAGCAATCAGGTACGTTCCTTATGTTTTTTCCCGCGGTCTTCAGCATCCTGCTCTCTTTTAAGTCTATCCACCTCCCCCGCGGAAGGTTTTTCCGGGCCCAGATACCGTAAAACAATCTGTTGGACCCTCCTGCCCGTGCGAACACCCTTAACCAGATAGTAGTAATCATGGCCCTTAACCGTCTTCTTCCGTACGTACGCCATAGGTTAATAATCAGAGCAAGCATTAATAAGTTGGGCACAACGAGACGACGTCGAGCGGAGCTGATCACATAACGGGTTAGGCACAACAACACATTGCACAACCTCATACTACCCTCTCTAGATCCCTCCACTCAAATATCTCATTACACTTACAACCGAACTACCCTTTATTTCGTTGTATCCTCATTATACAACGTAACCACCGCTTTTATCGTTGTAAATACACTGTAACATCCACATATCCCGTTGTAGTCTCATAATACAACGTAATTAACGCTTATAACATTGTAATCCAACACCAACAACGTAACTATTACCTATTTCGTTGTAACCTAAAACCACCTCCAGCAAAAAATGTTGCCTGTCTTAAAAACGAAACCTTTTTATACCGCCTCAGGTAAAGTACTATATACAAATATGGATCAATAAAAAGACAAGAAAAAAGACATGTCTTATCTTGTCTTACTTCCCTGTCTTATCCTGTCTTAAACATTTGTCTTATCCAAAATGGACAAAGAAACCTACCACAGAGAACTTAAGTGGGAGCAAAACCCCTTCATAAAATCAACAGGATTCCAGCTGCCGATCATAAAACGCCAGGAACCATACAACAAGATATGCGCACACATCGGCGGAGGAGACCGCCTGATACTACTCACCGCCCCAATAGGTTCAGGTAAGACAACCTTCATGAACCAGCTGATAAAACACAGGCCGAGAAACATAGATTATGTGGTGCACTTCGACACATACGAGCCGGTAGAACAGGTCATGTATGAGATCAACAAGGCCCTGCCCCTCTGGAAGAGACTATTCTCCAGGACAACCCGAGCCGGATTCGGAGAACACCTGCATAACAAACTCGGGTCCAAGAAAATGCTGCTGGTGTTCGATGAGGCCCAAGACTACAATGAGGATCTATTCAAATGGCTGCGGATCATAAACGACC
>CBFCYF010000187.1:0-2607 GCA_965602195.1 uncultured archaeon
CGGAGCATAAGAACTCGCAACAATAATCCACCCAAAATCCCTGCCAGTCAAACGATAATAAAACAAACCAAAAACCACCGCCACCGAATAAACCCAATGCTCAAAAATCATTATAACAATGAATTAAGCCCACAGCAAAATAAATAATCAAGGATAAACAAAAAAAAACCGGAACACACATCCCCCAGAAAAGGAGACATCAAACACTCACTCGCAGACACCACCCAAGCAAAAAAAAACAGTTAGGCTACGAGCCAAAATATGACCTAACAAGAAGGCTGCGCGAAACAAGCCAACACTTCATGGGAAAATTATAACCGATTTCTGCGGACGAAATCCAATGATTTCTTATTTCAGACCCCCGCCCCCGGACCCCCCTGCATTATTCCCTGATAATCCTATCATGTTCCCTGATACTCCCCCTCCTGTCTTCTCACATCCCCAAGCCACCACCCGTTCTGTCTACCCACCCACCTATGGAAAACCCCACCCTCCGCCCTCAACACAGTCAAGTGGATTGTAGCAGCATACCAACTCAAACCCACACCACCGGCGATTTCTCTCTGCTTCTCACCCCCCCAACAATAATAAATTCCCCCCCTCCCCCACCCTCTTTTTTATTCCTGAATCAATATATCTACTAATATGATAAAGATTTCTTTCACAGGGCTTGTCTTTAAAGAAAAAAACATGTACGTGGCATACTGCCCCGAATTAGATGTATCCAGTTGCGGATACAAGATTGATGAGGCTAGAAAGAACCTGAGAGGAGCAGTAGACATCCTATTAGATGAAACAGAGCGAATAGGAACACTGGAAGATATTCTATCTGAGGCAGGATACATGCCCGTAGATAAAAAACACGAGGAATGGAGTCCTCCCCCCCTTATTTCTACCGAAAAAATGAAGCTAACCACCTCCCTGGGGGTGTAAAATTGCCCAGGATTACGCCGACATCTTACAAGAAGCTTGGGAGAATATTTGAATTGGCGGGATTCACACTGGTAAGGCAAAAGGGTGATCATCTGGTGTACACAAAAACAGGAGTGAAAAGACCAGTAATCGTCCCCATGTATAAAGAAATACCTGTGTTCATAATCTTAAACAATCTTCGTGTAGCTGGATTAAATCGGGATGAATACTTTAAGCTACTTAAAAGAGCATAATCAATGTTATCGAAACCCTATCAAAGACCCTAGGGGGAAAAACAAAGAAAAAAAAAATAATGAATAGCACTGAATTCAGTGGTGATTTCAGTAGGTGAAGTTCTGACAAGAATATGTCAACTCCTAAGATGATATATACAAAAATATTATAGTATAACTGATGATATCATAGGGGGAAAATGGATTTATTAACCGGATGCGAAGGACCCGAATGTGCCTGGACGCCACGGCTGCGATAGCAGCCTACTGGATATTCATCATATGAGCCCATCTAAAGACTATATCGGATGCGAAGCAGAACCGTAATCGTATTATAGGCTGATCCGCGGACACAGACACGTGCCCGGATTCCCCAACCCACACACAACAGAACACACACACCACATCACACACCACATGAGTTGAAAGCATCACACACAACAAAAAAAACATCCGCACCAACCAACTCCTCAACACTAAAATCAAGCACATGCGACTCCCCGCAAGACCCCTAAACACCCACCAAAATACACCGTTCACCAGAGTTATAGTTGAAAAGAAATAATAGTTATAGCAACAAAAAAAGAAAAAAAATGGATGAATACCTCGGGAAAAAAATAGTGGTCGACCCCAAGATCATGGTAGGTAAACCCATAATAAAAGGAACCAGGATCCCAGTAGATGCCATCATCCAGAGAATAGCAGACGGTATGAGCATAAAAGAAATACTTGAAGACTACCCCCAACCTCACCAAAGAAGATATAAAAGCAGCCCTGCAATACACTGGGGAAATAGTGAGAGGAGAAGACATAATACCAACACCAATAAGAACCTAAGGAGAGAATGCGATTTCTAGTGGATGAAAGCACCGGTAAAAGACTGGCAACACTTCTGGAAAAAGAAGGTCACGATGTCCTGTTCGTAGGGGATATTATGCCCTCCGCCCCAGACAAGAAATTTACGAAGTAAATTTGTTGGTTATTATAAGGTATGCCTATACTTTATAATTCAATGAAAAAATTATCAAGAAAGCCGACGAAGACAAAAGGATCCACATAACAGACGATAAAGATTTCGGAGAACTAGTCTTTAGATTAGGAAAACCCATAAGAGGAGTCATACTCTTCAGGACCGCCACACCCCCCACCCCAACATAGATCCAAAACATTAATTAATCTGATGGCAACCCACAACATACAAAATACTTTCATAGTTATTAAAAGAGATGCAGTGAGGATCAGGAGAACACCAAAAACCTAAAATATCACCTAAACCAACCTAACTCCCCTCCCTAGGTGATCATAATGAAGAATGAATTATTGTACAACAAATCTTTCATCCGGTGTTTTATTCAGGTTATCATTTTATCTGAACCCTGAGAATCATTAGGTATCACCTCAGTACATTCGCATCGGAAGAGATAAATAATCAGGAGAGATGAATGCTCTATCTAATTTCTAC
>CBFCYF010000188.1:0-2560 GCA_965602195.1 uncultured archaeon
TGCTTCTTTATCCTCAAAGAAAGCTCAGTATCCTCCAGCATAGAAAGCTCCTCATTAAACCCACCCTCCCCAAGGAAAACACTCCTCCTATAGGCACAGTTTGGCGTTCCAAGCTGATACAGTCCAAACACCGCAGTCAGCCTATACCACCAATTGGAATTTATCCTAAACATTATCTTATCAATAAACCTCGGATTCTTAGGCCTCAACACCCCCCCAACCGCCACCACACCAGGATCCGAGAAATCCCTTGCAAACAACTTAAGCCAATTAGGGGAAACAATCGTGTCTGCGTCAGTGAAAGCCACCACCTCAGCATCAGACTCCCTGACCCCCATATTCCTAGCCGGACCCGGGCAGGATGTATGAACATTCAATATATTATCCGTATACTTCTCCGCAATCTCCACCGTCCTATCCGTTGAGCCAGCATCCACAACAATAATATCAAAATCATCATATCTGTTCTCTTTTATAGACTTCAGACAGGGCTCAATGTCAGCCTCCTCATTATATGCCGCAATAACAACAGATATTTTCATCTTACACGTAGTTAAGTTATTTTAACTGAGTTATAAAAATATAGCGGAAAAAAAAAGGAGATATGATTCAGATATTATCCCGTAAACCTATTAGTGTTTAACTTAGAATGAAACGGAGAAGTATAGTGTTGTTTTCGGTAGGAATATGTCTCATAATACTGCTTTTTGGCACAGTTGATCTGGGGGATATGAAAGATAAGCTAATGGAAAAACCCCTGCCTGAGCTCCTATATTATATGGTGCTGTTGCTTGTACTGCAAGTAACCTCCATGATACTGTCTGCGGTGAAGTGGAGGATAGTCCTGAGAAACTCTGCGGTCTCCATGAAAAATCTTATCCCAGCCACCTTCGTAGGACATCTGCTAAATAACATTACGCCAGTGGGGCTTGCAGGAGGGGAGCCGATAAGAGCATATATCTTATACAAGAAAGAGAAAATAAGTATGTCAACAGCAGCATCTTCTGTGATAGTGGATCTCTTCCTTGAGATATTCCCCCTATTCTTCCTCATTATACTATCCCTCCTTGTTGTGATAGCCAGCGGGATTTCATTAGAGGTCGCAGCAGCTCTGCTAGTAATACTGTTTGCTTTGATAGTCCTCTTCACAGTAGCAGTTAGCTTGGTGTACCATAAAAAATACTCTCTGTTGTTTATAAAAGTGATTATTGAGGCAGTCGACAGACTCCCATTTTTTAAGAGATATTCTCCCAGAATGAGAAACAATGTGGATGTGATAGTCGACAAATTCAATAAGGCAATGAGACTGCATATGTTGGATAAGGAGATAATAGTTATGGGGACAACAGTCTCCCTGTGTAACTGGATTCTCAGGGTGATGCGGCTGTATCTCTCATTCATTGCTCTGGGAATAACTGTTCAATTAGATACCGTGTTGATTGTGGAGATTGTGGTCTCTACAATAGCATTCCTCCCTTTGCTCCCCGGGGCTCTTGGAATCTGGGAGTGGTCCTCTGTGGAGCTGTTTGGGATACTGGATAGTAGTATATTAAGGGAGTATGCGACTATGGGAACCATGCTGAACAGGATGTTCTTCTATCTGGTTCCATGCATCATTGGAGCAATCTCGGCAGTATACCTGGGAATCCGCACACTCCAGATCACAAAAACAACAGATAAAGAAACTACGTGAATGACTTTTATTGGTGAAATACCAATCCTTATGAGAAATGAAACTTCCTAAGGTCATGAGGACTTACTGTCCCTTCTGCGAAAAGCATGGTGAACACGAGGTTCGTTTAAGCAGGAAAGGAAAAGAGGGTACTATGAAGAGGGGTAGGAGGCAATATGAGCGGGTGAAGGCAGGATACGGAGGCTCCCCCAGAACCCCCAAAAAACATATATACAAGATAGCTAAACGAACAGTGTTAGTACTGAAATGTAACACATGTAATAAGAGCCATCAGAAATCTTATAGGGCAAGAACCAGGAAGAAGGTGGAGATAGTATAAAAATGCGAACAAAAAGCAGATTCATACGGGTGGTATGCAACGACTGTGGGAACGAACAGATTATTTTTGACCGCGCCTCTACAGAAGTGAAATGTCTCGTCTGTAATAAAGTCATCGCCGAACCCGGAAGCGGAAAAATCAAGCTAAATGCCGAGGTCGTTGGTGTCACAGACAGGAGCATATAGGAAGAGAATGAAGGGGTATAGTGATTTTGAATTACTAAGGCATACAGCAGATTTAGGGTTTATTTCCTACGGTGAAAATCTCCCGGAATGCTTCGGAAATGCCGCCAAGGCTCTTTCATCTTCTCTTGTTGATCCTGAAACCGTGGATGTGAGCTTAGGCTACAATTTCGAGATCAAAGCCAGGGATCTTGAGATGCTATTGCATAACTTTCTCTCAGAGATTCTATATATCTTCGAAACAGAAGATATCATCTTTAAGGTTTTTGATGTTGTTATCTGTGAGGGTGAGGAGCCTACACTTTCATGTAGGCTCTTTGGTGAGAATATTGACCTGAAAAGACATGAAATCAAGACGGAGATAAA
>CBFCYF010000189.1:0-2505 GCA_965602195.1 uncultured archaeon
ATCCTGCAGGGGGATAATGCGGTTGATGATGTGTATTTCACAGATCTTCCGAATGAATATTATGCCTATACTTATACGAGAGATGCAGGGGGAGTGGTACTTTATTGGTTTAATAATCATCAGTATCGAGATGCAATATTCCGGAATGGATGGAATATTACCTGTGGAAATTTTTATTATACGGTTGGAGGATGGACGTATAAAGTGGGGGAGAAGGATCTTTTTAGTGTTGGGATCCAAAGGATCAAGATTTATTATATGAATGCGATCACGAATTCTCTCTCAAGATATTGGATGAAGACAGCCGGAGGGGTGGAGGTGGATCTCAATGGATTGGCGTTCACGATTCCGGAAGCTGATTTAGTGGATTACACAGCAGGGGCATCGAATTGGAGCCACATTACGGATAAGATTCACTTCATTGGGAGAGAGGGACAGGGTACTTATACTCTGAATTATGCAGCAGGATTCGGGGATTTTCAGCAGACGAATACGAGGATCACGATCCCCACAATGCCTCCGATGAATCGAGGTACGTATGAGATCATGTTGGAGCAGTATGATTTAGAGAGGGGGAATCTGAATCCATATACGTGTTACTGTGGAGATTGGAGATCGAGAGATGATGGAAGTATTTATCCCGGATCCCGGTTGATCTTCGTGGTATCAGATGAGAAGATTCCGAAAAAACCTCCTACTCCTTATTTCAAGTGGAAATGGAAGTATGGAGACCTCTCGATCTGGGAGAGATATGCACCGATCGATGTGAGGGCGACTGAATATATCTGGGAAGGAAGAGTGGGAAGTGTGAGTGGATTGAGGAGGGCGATCGACGATCAGAGTGGATTATATTCGGGGAGTGATGCGGAGGTGGATCTCCTCCAGGGATCTGATAAGCATTTCTCGAAATTGTTATCTCAATACACGTGTAAGGGTCAGGTTGCGGAGATCTCTCATGGATGGGGAGAGGAACCGGAGGGATGGCATGAAGTATCGTTCTATGGAGTGGTTGAAGATTATTCATTGAAGGGACCGAAATTCCATGCCAAATTGAAGGATCTATCCTCCCTGTATTTCAATGGACAGTTGCCGAGGAACATGATCACGAACGAGGAATTCCCGAATGCCGATGAGGATGCGTTGGGGAGGGGGATCCCGGAGATCCTGGGAGAGCATTCCCTTACGACCGGGACAAATCCTGGAGCGATTGAGGCGATCTGTGTTGATGCGAGTCTGCATCTATATATCATGTCGGGTGGACCGCTTCATTCGGTTCCTGAGGTTTATAGTGAGGGAGTGACGGTGAATCCTGTGGATTATGCGATTTTTGTGGAGCCGGATGGAAGGCAGTATGTTCAATTCACGAATGATCAGGGAGATAACAAGATCACCTTCAATTGTACTGGATACTTCTTCGGACCCTGGAATTCTCCGAATGGATATATTGAGAATCCGGCTTATATTATTGCGTTTGTGTGGGCGATGTTGATGGAGATCCCGGTGAATTTTATTGATTTCGAGAGTGTGAATGCACTCGCAGATTTGTTCGATGATTCCGGATGGGGAGAGTCGGGAAGGGTGGCGATCACAGCACTCGAATCGAAAGAAGAGGTAATGAAGAAAATCCTCTATTCCTTCGGGATCAACTTCTGGCAGACGAGGGATGGATATTTCCGGATCGGAAGGAAGGATATTTCGAACCTGGAACCTGCGAAACAATTGTTTGCTCAGATAGATTTATTCGATCATCCGGATAGGAAATACAATCTCCAGGATCTCTTCAATTCGGTGAAGGCGAGATGGAATTATTATCCGGCTCCGGAATCGTGGGGTGGGGCGATTCAGAGGGAGGATCCTTCATCAATCAAGTGGTTCGGATCTGTGTTCATGGTGAAGGAACCCTGGGATCTGTATTGGAATTCCGATGAGGATTTCGTGAATCAGAGGATCCTCGAAGAATTGATCAAATTGGCGTACGGTTATAAGAAGGCAGAAGTAACCGTACCGATGGATTATATCAATGAGTTGGATATCTTCGATAATGTGAAAGTACAGGATCCCTTCGCCCCTTCTGCAGATGGGAGTGGAGAGAGTGGGAGATATTATTATATCACCGGGATCGATTATGAATGGGAGAGCCAATCCCTCCGGTTGGAATTGGTGGACCTCCATTGGTTATTACAGCAGTATTTTATCTTCGGAGATGAGGATGTGATGCCGGATCTGTGGACAAATGCCGGGGATTATTATAGATTGTATGGATATTTATGTGATGAGAATACGTGGGAATTCTCGGATGGATTTCCCGGCAAGATCTTGATTGATGAGAATCTAATTTCGGAGGATTAAAATGGGATATAAAGAAGGTGCGGATCTAGGATTGAATTTCAAATATCCATTTCAGCATTTCAATCGATACAAAAATAATTGGAGGCAGTCAGATCCAGTGACAGCGTTATTCGATGCACAGCCTGGAATGATAGCGAGTGATTCCGATGATGAGAA
>CBFCYF010000190.1:0-2481 GCA_965602195.1 uncultured archaeon
AATTATATAGTAAATCAGGGAAAGCAAACCTTTAAACACATAAAAAAAAGCAGTGTGGGGCTTTTATTGATAGAAATCAAAAAATAAGGAGTAGTTTAAAGAATAAGATGCTTCGGCTGGAATTTAATGACCTTAAAATAGCTCTCCATGAACTGAGCGAGATATGCAGGATGGCCTCCTTTGTATTCCTGATACCAGTAATCTTTATTTTCCCCTACGCCCAGGAATACAGTGTTGAGTATCTCTTTCAGAAGATTTCAGTATTTGCAATACCTTGTGCTATCCTCTACATCCTCTACATAATCTTCAGAAAACTCCATATTGAACACAAAGCAAAAACTAAACACATACTGATGACCATCTCCATAGCGTGGCTTTTAATTGCAGTCATCGGCTCACTACCCTACATTCTAAGCGATACGTTACCTCCCATAGACGCCCTATTCGAATCAATGTCAGGTTGGACTACCACAGGAATGACAATGATAGATTACCCGGAAAACCTACTGGAAGACAAAAAAGACATTCTTTTATATAGAAGCCTGACCCAGTGGATCGGGGGGGTGGGGATTGTTGTTCTAACCCTGATATTCTTCCTGAGGGAAGGCACCGCCGCAATTGAATACTACTCCTCCGAGGTAGGCAGCTTGAAGATAAAGCCCCGGATCAGAAACACCATAATAGAGACCTGGAAAATCTATATCCTATACACCGTTGCATGCATCATACTATTGTATATGGCGGAAATGAGCCTATTCGATGCCATCAACCACAGCCTAACTGCACTGCCTACAGGAGGTTTCTCCACCCACTCCGAAAGCATTAGCTACTACCAAAACCCTCTGGTGGAATTCATCCTCATAATCTTTATGATGGTGGGAGGAGTTAGTTTCATCATCCACTACAAGATATTTGAGGGGAAACACAGCCACATCCTCAAAAATATTGAATTCAGGTATATGATCCTATTGATAGTAACTGTAACCTGCATATGTTTCTTTCTTTTTTCAGGGAATAATGATGTTTTCGGGAACTTCAGAACCTCCCTGTTTCAGGCCGTCTCCATCCTAACCACCACAGGCTTCGGGACATCAGATATAGCCTACTGGCCGGCCTTAACCCAAACCCTCCTACTGCTATTAATGCTTATCGGAGGAAGCTACGGCTCCACGGGAAGCGGAATAAAGGTTCTGAGGGTGGTAGTAATTATTAAGGCCATAGGTTACTCCATAAAGAAGATTATGTTACCTAAAAGTGCAATGGTAAGACTTAAAGTAGCTGAAAACTCCCTGAATTATGATGAGATAACAAATGTCTTTGCATTCTTCACTGCTTATCTGATTATAGTGTTCCTCGGAGCCTGCATAGTCGCTGAGTTAGGTTACGGAGGTTATGAATCCCTCTCCATTTCTCTGTCCGCTATGAGTAATGTAGGCCCCACGTATCTCCCGCTATTTACGGAAGAACCGGATGGTAGCCTACAACCTAACCCCGGATGGTTTGAAATGCCGGATGTAGGTAAAATAACCCTCATCCTGTTGATGTGGATAGGTAGATTAGAGATATTCCCTGCCCTGATTATCTTCACTGGATTCTTCAGGATGAAGAAGAAAAAGAGATAATTCAACAAGAGAAAATGCTCCGAATAAGATTCAATGATCTAAGGATTGCACTGTATTTGTGGTTGGATGCATATCTTTAATGGAGCTTGGTTTCACCGAGCTTCAGTCTCTTTTTCTGAGTCTGTCGGCGATGGGTAATGTGGGCTTAATAAATCTCCCCTCAGATCTGTGGTTTTCCATGCCAGCTGCAAGTGGGTGGGCAGGCTGGAGATATTCCCTGTTCTGATGCTCCTCACTGGATTCTTCAAGATGAAGAAGTAGCGTTTAGTTAATGTATGGTTTATATTCCAAGAAAACAATATTTTTTCTATGGATTTTATGGAACCCTACCAGATGTGGATTGTGGTTGCAGTGATCTTCTTTATCGCTGAGATCGTGACCCCCTCGTTTTTCCTTATGTGGTTTGGGGTCGGTGCGTTATCTGCATCGATTGCCAGCGTATTCCTTGCCGACGTAGTGACTCAGGGAGTGGTTTTTGTAGGTATCTCACTGATGCTTGTAGTGCTTTCAAGACCAATCGCAAACAGATTGACTAAGAAGCCCCCAATTGGTGCGGTGGTGGATGCCCTGATCGGACAAAAAGCAAGGGTCATAACGGAAATAGACTCCGATAAAAACACTGGGAGAGTGAGGGTGGGGAAGGAGGAATGGGCAGCGGATGCCGATGAGAGGATTGGGGAGGGGGAAAATGTTGAGGTTGTCCGGGTTGAGGGCACCCATGTGATAGTAAAGAAGATAAGAGGTGATGAATGATGATGGATGTATTTATTATTGGCGTTATTGCGGTTCTTGTTTTTGTTTTTGCCGCAAGGGCTATTAAGATAATAAGGCCCTATGAGAAAGGATTGATTGAGAGACT
>CBFCYF010000191.1:0-2473 GCA_965602195.1 uncultured archaeon
AGAGATTAAAACCACTGAAGTAAACAGCTGATACATGGACATTTCAATCACAGATAACTGTGCTACCGCCAGATCCTTCCTCAGAAAGGCGGTGACTAAGGGCAGGATTGTTTCCTTTGGGACGCCAAACCATCCCGCCAAAAGAGGCTCCAACGCAGTAGAGAGCCTACCCATGACTGACTTATCGGTTTCCTCAAACGAAACAATAGCTAAACCCCCCTCATCCACACCTACAATGTAGAGGATGTTAACCAGCAGGGAACCCAGGATAACGAATGGAACAGCATGCATTAAAAAGCATTTAACCCTCATCCAAGTCTTCATGAACAGGTTTTTTCCTGTGGGTTTCTGGTATGGCGGGATATCTATTAATATCTCCGGGGATTTGCCGGGGATTATTTTATTCAGAACCCATCCCGTAATGAGATAGCCTAGAAGGAGATAACCTATTATGGCGAACACCAGCCAGTCCCCGTATTCTCCGGCGATGGTTTCCTCCATTATGCCTATCTGGGCTCCGCAGGGGATGAATATGGCTAAGATGACCATCATCATAAATCTCTCTTTTTTTGTCTCCAGAATTCTTGCTGCTGTGACTCCCGGGATATTGCACCCGAATGAAAGCACGGTGGGGACTATAGCAAAGCCGTGCAAGCCAATCTTGTGCAATACATTATCTATTAAAACCGCCAGCCGGGGCAGGTAGCCTATATCCTCTAGCAGGGCTATAGCTAGATAGAGGGGTATTATCGCCCATAAAACCACCCCGAATGGGACGAACAAGCCTGTGGTTAAGACCCCGAACGCCTCAAAACAGTTATCTGCTCCGGGGGTTCCGACCAGCAGAGCATAGAGCCATGCTGGCTCCGCAGGGAACGCCTCCTGTATCCACGGCAGGAAATATTCGTCGAACAGGGGAACCATAAACCCGTCCGTGAAGAACCCGGCGAATGTGCCGAAGAACATCCACACCGAAAAAAGTATTCCTAAGGCGATTGGTATCCCCGTCAGGGGTCTTATGGTCAGATCGCCTGTGGCATCCTTCAAGCTGAGTCTCCTTTTTTTGATGGTCACTACTTTCCCGGCTAGTTTATCCAGGTAATCCCATCTATCCTCCGGCGTTAATTTAGGCATTCTGTTCCTCCGTAAGCGTGTATCGTAGGGGTATAGCCACCCTTCATGCCCTGGCGGCTCTCGATTAATCCGAGACATTTTAAAACTTCCAGTTCCCGTCTGATTATGTCCCTGCCCAGATTCGTGGCATTTACCATCTCTCTAAGAGTTACATTCCTCTCAAACTCCTGGTAGAGTTTCACCAAGGTTGATAAAACTCGTTCTCTTCTTGACAGCATTTTATCCTCCTTTTACTGTATCCCCCTCATCTATCCTACCTAGGATTTCACCAAGATGCTCTGTCATGGGCTTCCTTTTCTGGCTTATTATTGCTTTCTTGATTTTCTCCATGTCCGCCAACTCTCTGATTCCTTCTCCGGATATGGCCACGGAGGGGATTACCGGAATTCCTAATATCTCCCTTAATTTCTCTAGGTTTATCTCAATTCCTTTACTGGCTGCGATATCCCACATATTCAGGTCTATGATGAGGGGGTAGTTGAATTTCTCCATTATCTCAAATGCCAGGTAGAGGCCTCTCTCCATTTTAGTGGCATCTATCACATCTATAATAACATCCGGGTTTTCCGCACTTAACATCTTCAGGGCTATTTCTTCTGCGATATCCCTGGGCTCCAGGGAGAAGGTTCCTGGGACATCTATCACCTCAGCCTCCTCACCTCGTATCTTCATATAGCCTCTTGTATAATCCACGGTGGTTCCGGGATAATTGGAGACGATGACATTTGCTCCGGTGAGCCTTGAGAATACAACACTTTTGCCGACATTCGGGTTTCCCATCAACAGTATCTTATACATTTTTCTTACTTCCTGATGTATTGTAAATTCAACTCCCTATAGATCCAATAATCATTTCAGTGCTACTGAGCGTAGCGATGCGGAACGAAGTGGAGCAGTTACGCCAAAGGCGTTTGAATGTAGCACAATCTGTTAACTGGATTTCCAGTTACTTGACTATGATATGTTTTGCCATTTCCTGACTCAGTGATGTTTGAGCGCCCGCAACTTCTATCGCAACCGGGCCCTTCAGGGGTTGTTTTGCGAGCATCTTCACTTCTTTTCCGATTCTTATGTTCATGGCCATGAGCTTTCTCTTCACCTCGCTGTTTCTTATCTCAACTATCTCAGCTTTCTCTTCATACCTCATCTGGTTCAATATTTTTTTCATTGTATTATAGAGTATATGTTTTGGGTGGTTGTTTTTTCAGGTTTGTTGTAATGCGTTTCTGAGGGGAATGAAATTTTGCGAAGCAAAATTTGATTTTTCAAAATTCGCTTCGCGAAATTAGGCGAAATTTGATAAATGAAAGCAAAGCTTTCATTTCAACCTTTCTGAAGG
>CBFCYF010000192.1:0-2436 GCA_965602195.1 uncultured archaeon
AACCAAGGGAGATAACACAAGAATTATACCTCAAATATATAAATATATATGTGACGTAATATGGTGCAAGCCGTTATTAACATCGATGAAAGAATAAACAGAGTCTTAAACATAGTTAAAGCCAAATACGGACTAAAAGACAAATCACAGGCCATTACCCTAATCGTATCAGAATATGAGGAAAACTTTCTTGAACCTGAGTTAAGACCTGAATACACCAAAAAGCTGAAGAGAATTGAAAAAGAAAAAAGCATACCCTTCAAGAATATAGCAGAATTAAGGAAGATGTATTCTCACGAAATCCCCCCCATCTCTGCAACGGATTCTAAATAAGCCATCAAAAAAAAAAAAGACAGACGGTTATACGAACAAACTCTGAAAAAAAAAATGAGGAAACCCTAACCTGCTCTGATGTTGAACACCATAAAAATCTAAGATATGACATGAAAGACAAAAAAAACGAGTTCATACCGGTCACTTTATTCTTGTTTTAAAGATCATTAAAGGAGAAAAATAAAATAGTTTTCATGGATTTTGATCATCACGAAAAGATTTATAGAAGGTAATTGATGGTTAACGCCGATAGCCGGAATTTTTAGATGTGTGAACCGGTAATAAAACAAAGCCAAAGACTACCGCAATTACCGTCTAGTAAATCCAACCATAAATAAAGTCACAAGGCTCTGATATCGCAGAGGATGAGAATTCCCCTGACCTAGATGGATATTTACCGGGCATCCTATAACAACCACCCCCCACAAAGGGATGAACCTTATCTCTTTGCCCTTAAATTCATCCCCGCCTCCATAATCCCATGTTATTACCAATAGACTATCGCAGTTCAGATCCCTGGAGGCCTCCACCAGAGACTACAGTTCCCTTATCCTCTGCATTAAAGCCGTCAAGGTCATAGCAGACCCAGATCAATTCCTTAACACCAGATCCAGTTAGTCACCAAGAACATGACGTGTCCCCTGTTTATGAAATTGAGAACCGCATTATGACCACTGTAATAAGATAATATGACATCGAAAAAATAAAGAATTCCCCGGAGCTGGGAGGATATTTTTGGGCTTCTCAGGAGATAAAATGGTTTAAGAAAGAAGGGGATATGAAGATCAGGCACTCTGGATACTTGCAAGAATTAATTACAGAACAAGCGAAGTATATCGAGGATTTTCTTTACATGCTATCTGGAGAGATCTCCCTCTATGGGATCTTCAACATCTACAAAATCTATTCTCTTAAAGGCTTTATCATGAGTAAGAATTCTTGATGCATCCTTTGCCTTCATAGAAATTCCTGGAAGGAATTTGTTGGCTATTAGGAAGCATGGATATGCTTTCTAATTTAAGAACAAACCGGCAATGCACCAGAACAAAAGGTTGAAAGAGAAGTTGCCGTGTAAGCTGTATATCGAGGTGGGAGGGATACTTCGCTCTGGGAGCCCGCAGTATGGGATGGGGGAGTGATCAGAATTTGTATGTTTTTTCATTTCTCAACTCAATTTTAACAACAATAACCTCCATATCCTGCTTATCTACAAGATATAAAATTCTGTACCGTCCAAGTCTTTTTCTTCTGATATTATCATAGCCCTGGACTTTTATTGTGCCCTTATGCCATGGATTCCCTCTAATCTCCTTACAGGCGTCTTTTATTTTTGCTTTAGCATCATCAGGTAATCTCCTGATCAGTTTCCTTGCCTTGGAAGAAAAACGTAGCTTGAACATTATCCAAAAACATCTTCAAAACTCGATAATTTACCTTCAGATTTTTCCTTCAGTGCATTTAATATGTCTTTCGTGTCTTCCTGTGTTAAGATTTCATCTCTATTTAAGATTCTCACCTTTACTACATCCCTCTCTATCTTAGGCATACCAACCAACTTCAAACTGCCGTCTTTATAAATTGCTTCATAAACATCCATCCTATTAACTATTTATTACTCTAGCAATAAATACCTACTACACCCCCCCTGTGAAATTTCCTCGATATCCCCCTCCCAGATAATTTAAAGCAAGACCAGAAAGCCGAAGAAACTTTAGAACCTACAGGAGACCCCTCGATTTATCAAACATTCAGCAACAAACCACCCCCACAGGGATACGAATTTCACCCCACCCACCCATAAATTCCTTTTTACTAAAGATCCCCGGCTCTCCTCCCTCAGTTCCAAGACCCTCAAAGAAGACAGGAATATTTAAACATTGTATCCACATATAACCTATATACTGATTTATGTTCCTGTTTTAGGTTTTCTTGAAGAACGGATATACCAGACAAACACCGAAAAATTAATCACAAAAAAAGAAACAACCAAACAATGAACTAAATCAATAGGAAAACCCGCAAACAAGTGAACCAACAAAACAACCAAAGGAACCACAGTCACACTAAACGCAAAAGACAAAGTAACCCTCTCAACAAAATCCA
>CBFCYF010000193.1:0-2417 GCA_965602195.1 uncultured archaeon
AGATGGGTGCCATGGAGAAAGATATGGAAGGACTGCGTAGGGAAGCCGAGGAGAAGGACAGAGATATTAGAAAAGAGGCGGAAAGACAAGAGAAGGAGAGGAAACGAGTTGATCAGAAATGGAATGAGCTCAGAGAGACAGAAAAAGAATTGGAGGAAGAGCAGAGAAGGAAGGAAGAGGAATTCAAGAATAAACAAGAAAAAGAATGGAAAAAATGGGAGGCAGAACAGAGAAGACGGTGGGAGGAACAAACACTGAAAAAGGAGAATGAGAGGAAGCAGATAGAGGAGGAGAAAACCATAGTTGAGCAGGAGAGGGAACATCTGAGGAAAGAACAGGATAAAATAAAGGATGAATGGAAGAACATCGTGGATATTACCGATCGACTGGATGAGGGAATCAGCACACTGAAGTATGAAAGGAACATGATAGATAAGGGATGGCAGAGGCTTGAAGATAAGATGGTTCAGGTAGAAAATGATAGGGTGAAGATAAAGAAAGAGGGTGGAATAATCGAGAAGAGATGGGAGCAAATCAGAAAAATAGAGCATAGGATAAGAGAGGATCAAAAGGAGATTGATGAGGATAAACAAGAGGTGGAACATTTGAAGAAGGTAAGGGGGGAGGATAGCATTAAACTGTCGAAACTGATTGCCAGAATAAAGAAAGTCCAGGAAGAAAAAGATGCGGAGATAAAAGAGCTAAAGAGGGATAGAGAACTTCTGAAAGAAGAAAAAGAGAGGCTTGACGAAGAGAAGGTTAGATTAATGAAGGATATTGACGAACTTGAGGAGACATGGAGGAAGGTGGAGGAATCAGAAAAGGCAGAGGAAAAAGAAGGAAGAGTGTTGATTGAGGAAGAAAAAGATATCATGAATAAGCTAGATAAGGTGGAAGAAGATTTATTATTGATAAGGAGAGCTCATGAAGGGGAAAGGGAACCGGTGGTGAAGGAGACTAAGGAGGTAGGTGAGGAGGGTAAGGCCAAGGTGGATGATGCCATGAAATCAGATGACCTGGAAGAGGTAGGTGAGGAGAGTGAGGCCAAGGTGGATGATACCATGAGATCAGATGACCTGGAAGAGATTAGAGAGCAGCAGAGGACCACGGAGGGTACGGAAAAAAAGGCTATGAAAAAGAAGAGGATTAATGAACTCATAAACCTCATCAATGAGAAGGAAACAATCAAGTTGAAGGACGCTGTCAGCTCCCTGAATGTGGATGAGGATTCTGTAGAGAGATGGGCTAAGTTGCTGGAGAAAAGGAGTATAATTAAGATTAAAATACCCCCTTCAGGTGAACCGATGTTGATGAAGGGGGAGCATATGGATAAGATTATGTAGTTTATTCAGATAACTCTATTCTAGTAGTGAACCGATGTTGATGAAGGTGAATGGGGAGTATATGGATAAGATCAAATAGTTTATTCAGATAGTTCTATTCTAGTTCATCATTCTCTAATTCCATGCCCCTATCTACTAGCAATTCATCTATTATATCTGATTCTTCTTCTAATCTACCGGCCTTTCTCCCCTGGCGATAGGATACATAAGCTATAGGGATAAGAAGTATCAGAAACATTAAATACGGAACAGCAGAATAGAGTATAGCATGACCTACAACACCTACTCCCTCACTCTCACATGGATCGCAGGATCCTCCGCAATCTATTTCTTCCTCATCCTGATTCAGGATGCCATCTGTGCATGAGGGGGTTTCACATATACCCTCATTACACCATCCGCTTTCGCAATCAGAGTCTCTGCTGCAGGTATGATAATCTGCACATAATTTACATACGCCTCCACAGTCTATATCTGTTTCACCCTGGTTCTTAAGGCCATCAGAACAGGTAAAGCATGTGGGGCAACATGGATGGCAGGGTCCACCGCAGTCCACGCCTTCCTCTTCTTGATTCTGGATGCCATCTGTGCATGAGGGGCATGGATCGCAGGATCCTCCGCAATCTATTTCTTCCTCATCCTGATTCAGGATGCCATCTGTGCATGAGGGGGTTTCACATATACCCTCATTACACCATCCGCTTTCGCAATCAGAGTCTTTCTTACATCCTTTTCCACTACCACATTTCTCTTTACATGGACCCCCGCAATCAACATCAGTCTCGCCATAGTTTTTTATATCATCAAAACAGCTGGATACAATCTTGGCTCTCTGCATATACTCGATTGTTCTCGAGGGACAGCTTTTTCCTCCAGAACTATATTTAATTTTAACTGTAGTTGAGGTTTCAGGTATCGTGGATGTCGTTTCGACAGTAGAGGTAGTGGTTGTTTCAGATGTAGTGGAAGTAGTGATCGTTGTCTCAGCAGCAGTTGTTGTTGTGGAAGATGTTGTTTCGGCAGCAGTTGTTGTTGTGGAAGATGTTGTTTCGGCAGCAGTTGTTGTTGTGGAAG
>CBFCYF010000194.1:0-2382 GCA_965602195.1 uncultured archaeon
TTATTTTCCATGTTGCTTTTTTCCTTTTCATCTTTGGGTATATTATAATTCGGAGAAGGAATATAAAACGGAGCGTGAGTGTTTAAACCTGTGGGCTGTAAATCTTGGTGAGTTCATGTCTTCATATGAACAAAATAAGTGCTTTTTCTTCTAAAAGAACATATTTATGAAGTTTCACAAATAGTTATCAGTAGATAGTTATCAGTAAAGATAGGTAACAGATAAAAATATCACTCTAAAAATTGATAAGGTGTGAAGATGGTTAAACGTAATTCCAATGGAGCAAATTTGGGGTTTGAACAAAAACTCTGGAGGGCAGCAGATAAACTCAGGAATAATATGGATGCGGCGGAGTATAAGCATGTTGTTCTTGGTTTGATATTTCTTAAGTATATTTCAGATGCTTTTGGTGAGGTGCATGGTGAACTGAGAAATGATCCTGAGGGTCTTTCTGATCCGGAGGATGTTGATGAGTATAAGATGCGGAATGTTTTCTGGGTTCCTCCTGAGGCGAGATGGGGTTATCTACAGAGAAATGCGAAGCAGCCAACTGTTGGGAGGCTTGTTGATGATGCGATGGATGCTATTGAGAGGGATAATCCTTCGCTTAAGGGGGTTCTTTCTAAGAATTATGCTCGGCCTGCGCTTGATAAGCAGCGGTTGGGTGAGCTTATAGATTTGATTGGTACTATTGCTTTAGGGGACCGGGAGAGTAGGAGCAAGGATATTTTGGGTAGGGTTTATGAGTATTTTCTGGGTCAGTTTGCTGATGCTGAGGGGAAGAAGGGCGGGCAGTTTTACACTCCAAGGAGTATTGTTAGGTTGCTTGTTGGGATGCTCAAACCATACAAGGGCAGGGTTTTTGACCCATGCTGTGGTTCGGGGGGAATGTTTGTCCAGAGTGAGAAATTTGTGGAAGCACATCAGGGGACGAAGGATGACATTCATATATTCGGGCAGGAATCGAATCAGACTACCTGGCGTTTATGTAAGATGAACCTGGCTATTAGGGGAATTGAGTCAAAGTTCGTTAAGTGGAATAATGAGGGCAGTTTTTTGAGTGACGAACATAAGGATTTGAAGGCGGATTTTCTCCTTGCTAATCCCCCGTTTAATGACAGCGATTGGAAGGGTGATTTGTTGAGGGATGATGTGCGTTGGAGGTTTGGGGTTCCTCCGAGGGGAAACGCTAATTTTGCATGGGTCCAGCATTTCATTCATCACTTGGCGCCAACGGGCATTACGGGTTTTGTTTTGGCTAATGGTTCTATGTCCTCGAATACTGGGGGGGAGGGGGAGATGAGAAGGAACATTGTGGAAGAGGATTTGGTTGATTGTATGGTGGCGTTGCCTTCCCAGTTGTTCTATAATACTATGATTCCTGCTTGTTTGTGGTTTGTTGCTCGGGATAAAAAGAATCATAAGTTCAGGGACAGAAGCGGTGAGGTCCTGTTTATTGATGCCCGTAAGATGGGTGTGATGGTGGACCGGAGGCATAGGGAATTAACTGAGGATGAAATACAGAAAATTGCTGGCACTTATCATGCTTGGAGAGGGGAAGGCGGGGAATATGAGGATGTCCCTGGCTTCTGCAAATCCGCCAAATTGGATGAGATCAGAAAACATAAGCACATATTGACGCCTGGACGATATGTTGGGGTTGAAGAAGAGGAAGACGACGGCATACCATTTGAAGAAAAGATGGGGAAACTCACGAAAGAACTATCGGAACAATTCAAACAATCACGACAACACGAAGAAGAAATAAAGAAAAATCTGGAGGCAATAGGGTATGACCTGTCTTAACAGCATCAGAGGATTGTATAACGTTAAATCTCTTCATACCCTTATCCTCGTTTTTCTATGTCTCCTTGCCCTATCGTCTGGTTGTTTGGAAAAACCCCATCGAAAAGGCGAATCATGTTCTTCTAACTTGGATTGTTTGAAAGGCGCACAGTGTCATATCCTAAACGGCAGTGACCAAGGGATATGCGGATGCAGTCCGAAAGAGGCTGAATGTCAAGATGATACGGATTGCTGTGAGGGGCTTGCATGCAAGAAAGAAAAATGCGTTGAACTAGATTTTTATTGCATAGCTAGTCCTTTCGCAGGCTACATAGCTTTAGGAGGCATTATCTTCTTTATCATAGGCGTACTCTTCACTGGCATCTCTGGAGGAGTAAGCTGGAAGCATCCAAAATATGGTACTTTCGGATTTATCGGCTCAGGAGGCTTCATAGCCCTTGGCATCATCGCAGTATTGTTCTCGCTCATATTGTGGATAAAATGTTAAAAAGAAGGTGTAAGTAGTGACAGAATTCAAAGAAACTGAAATAGGAAAAATCCCTGAAGATTGGAAAGTTGTAGAAATAGAAGACTGTT
>CBFCYF010000195.1:0-2327 GCA_965602195.1 uncultured archaeon
ATGTTTTCACAGAATCTGAATTAGATGAATACGCCAAACAGATAGGTAGGGATGAAATCATAAAAGAAAGAATGGCAATACTGGAAGATTTAGTAACACGGATGTGGTATACTAAAGAAGAAATTAAATCAATTTCAGAAGCATCGGAAGATTATGATTTAGCCTATGGTTATGATGATAATGGCTACCCTAATTCCGTGAGTCTTATTATTTATGGCAGAACCCATTTTGATTATAAAATCCCAGATTTTTAATCACCAAAACCAATAATGATTGACGTAGTAATAGTATCAAACGCCCTGGATCAGCGGCGCAAAAAGCTGACAGAGGAAACCATTAACTCTGCCAGGCAAGACCCGTTAGTCGCAGAGGTGGTGGTAGTGGAACAGCAAACGTATGTGGATTACGATACAACAACCATTCATTATGATTTCGAATTCAATTACAACAAATGTCTGAATCTGGGAATACAGTACACCGATGCTGAGTACATCGCACTATGCAATAACGACCTGGAATTTGAGGAAGACTGGGCAACGCAGATACTTGAGGTAATGCAACGGGACGGGTTCTTGAGTGCCTCGCCCTGGTCGGAGAATGTCCACCCCACATTTTGGGGATACAACGATATCAATCCTTCCGGGAACAATATTGACGATGCCAGGTCAATCATTGCGGGGTGGTGCATAGTCATTCATGAATCTGTTTTAGAGAAAATAGGCAAGCTACACGAGGGTGTTAAATTCTGGTATTCAGATAACCTTTATGCAGCACAGATAAGAAAGGCCGGGATAAAACATGTCCTTGTGAGGGATTCGCGGGTTAAGCACCTCGAAACACAGACCTTACATGGACACCCGCAACTCATTGAGTTGACCGGCGGGCAGTTTAAGAATTATCAGAACGCATTAAAAGAAATAAATGGCACATCCAGCACAAATTGATTTTTGCGAATTAACGAGACGGTTATATCCCGGATATTTCATAAACAGGCGTGTTCTGGACTGTGGGTCTCTTAATATAAATGGGAATAATAGATACCTCTTTACTAATTGTGAGTATATAGGCATTGATATTGGTGAGGGTTCAAATGTTGACATAGTTTCCACTATCCACGAATTCAATGATGAGGCCGGATTTGATACAATTGTATCAGCCGAATGTTTCGAACATGATATGTATTACAGGCAGAGTCTCAATAACATCGTCAGGCTACTCAAACCAGGTGGGATGTTTTTATTTACGTGCGCTTCAACGGGGAGGCCGGAACACGGCACGGCCAGAACCAGTGCATTCAATTCCCCTTTTACATCTGCAATACCTAAATGGGAGAACTATTATAAAAATCTTACCATATCCGATATAATAGAAGTAATTGATGTTGATGATATTTTTCTGAAATACAATTTTCAATATAACGGAGAGATATGTGATTTATATTTCTGGGGGATAAAAAAATGACGATAACAATTTCAACACCGGGATATCATTCTGCAATAGGTGGGGCAATAGTATTGCATAAGCTCGGATATCTATTAAGAGAAATGGGCATTGATGTGAATATATGGATGTGGGGTGGAGTTGGGGATAATCCCTATAATTTTCCATTGACGCTAGAGGCCGGGGATGTTTGTATTTATCCATCCCTACACCCCCTTGATGCTCCCCAATTGGTTAGGTGGTGTCTTAATGAGCCTTCAAGAGTCGGGGCTGGACCTGCCGGACCGGATGAGATTATTTTTTACTTCTGGGACTACTTCGCACCGGAAGGCTCGGAGAATATCTTAACCGTCCTTGAACTACAGGACTGCTGGCAGGATCACAGGGAGAGGCGTAACGGTTATTGCTATTCACTACGCAAGGGTGGAGAGATAGGATATGTGGGCGGGGCTGTTGATGTCGGTAACGTCGGGGACTATCAACGTTTAGCGGAGACTTTCAATAAGCATAAATATTTCTATACGAATGATGACCGCACTTTCCTGAGTCAGCAAGCAGCAATGTGTGGCTGTATATCTGTGGTGGATAGCCCTGGTAATGCAGAGGAGTGGAGGCGAAGGATGCCGATAAACGAATACGGCGTAGCCTTTGGGTGGAGTGCTGATGAACTGAGACACGCTGATGAGACGAAACATCTTGTACGTGGGAATATTGAAGATATACAGACTAAGACAGGGGGACAGATTGAATGGCTTATGGAGTGTATAAAATAACGGAAGATTTTGAACGGGCTTTATGTGATTACACCGGCAGCCCGTATGCTGTGGCTGTAGATAACTGTTCAAATGCCATCTTCCTCTCCCTGATGTGTGAGGGTGTTAGAGGCC
>CBFCYF010000196.1:0-2323 GCA_965602195.1 uncultured archaeon
GTTCCTGGTGTGGAATATGATTTATTCGATGGCTTTGAGAGGATAGATAGGGATTATGATAAACTCGTTTTATTTGAATCTGAGTTAAAGACATTTTTTAATGAATATCTGTTCAAAGGTGGTTTCCCTGAGGTTGTGGGTGAGGATGATGAGGGGAAGATAAAAAGATATATCAGGAATAGTGTAGTGGATAAGATAGTGTATGCGGATATCCCAAGAACATTTAGGATCGAAGAGCCGGAGGTTTTAATAATACTGCTGAAGATGATAGCTAATACTCCGGGCTTGTTGATCGATTACAGTACATTAGCTAATAATCTTGGAAAGAATAGAAAGACTATATCGAATTACCTATATTATTTACGGAAAAGTTTTTTGGTTTTGTTTATATCAAATTTTAGTGGAAGCTCTCTGGCTTCTGCAAGGAAACTGAAGAAGGCATATGTGCTGGATACGGGCATTGCAAACGCTCTGATGGACAGGGAGATTGACGGAAGAATAATGGGGATGCTGGTTGAAAATTTGGTTGTTACTCAACTGAAACCAGATTTTTTCTGGAAGAGGAATTATGAGGTGGATGTGATCTTAGCCAGAGACAAAAAGGTGTTGCCTGTGGAAATCAAATACCAGGGTCGGATCAATAAAAAGGATCTAAGGGGTATACTTGCATTTTGCAGGAGGTTTAAATCAGAGAGAGGTATTGTGGTAACGAAGGATTTATTCAAAAAGGAGAGAATCAATGATGTGGAAATCTTGTTCATCCCTGCGTGGCTGTTTCTGTTAATAAATGAGTAGAACATAGGGTTGTATTATCATAATCTACATTATGTAAACGCGGCGTTGGGGAGAATTTTAAGGTGGGGGGGGTGTATTTCTGCTTGATCTGAAGTCGTTGAAACAGGGTTAATCCTGTTTATTCATCTACTTCAAAATGGACTCTACATCAGCACCCCAAAATTCCTTGAACATTCTCCTGTCTCCGATTATCTCTTTAATATGTTTTTCGTCTCTTTCGATTTTCCTCTTCATCTCAGGAGTTAAGTGTTCCATTTTAAAAGTATGGATTGGTTGGGAGAAATTTTATAAAATAGCTAATTCTCCTGCGGTGGTGATTTTTAATCCTCCTTTATCTTCTATGAAGCCTCCTGCTTTCAGTTCTCTTATATGGTGGTATGTCATGGCTCTGCTTATCCCTGTTAATTTGGCGATGTCTCTTACGGATGTTTTTTTGTTTGCTATTTTGTCGAGTATTTCTTTTTTTGTCTTGGACATGTCGAATGATAGGAGGGGTAGTTCTATTGCTTCGTTGTCTTCTTCTGTGATGTAGGCTACTTTTTCTATCATGCTGTGTCTTGCGTAGGCTCCGAATAGGGCTCCGATGGATTGTGTTCTTCTTCCTCCTGTGATGTTGATTATGATTTTGTTGCCTTGGGCGTTTTCCATTTCGATGATGTCTACTGTGTCTTTGGCGATTCCTACGATGTCGTACATTGAGGTTATTTTGGTGTCTACCTCAATAACTTTTCCTAGTGTCTCATTTATCATGTTTTCGGTTTTGATCTTTTTTTCGTCGGTGTCTTCTTCTCTTAATAGAACTATTTTGGTTGGTGAAAATTTTGTAACAGCTGCCATCACGGGCTCTATCCTGTAGAATGTTGTGATCAGGGTTAATCCGGTCATGTATTAAATAAGTAATTGTTTAGTTATATATGGTTTTTATACTGTAAATAGTAAATATATACAAGTTAAAGAAAATTGTTTATTTATAAATAGTAAATCCATAATGTATACATGAGATATTAACAGATTAATGTTTAAACAAATAAAGGGTGTTATTTATGTTTTCGTGCAGAGATTATAACGGGTGATCCTGGTGGACAGGAAAATAACAATTTCGCAGTATCGTGAGGGGTGGTTTGATAATGCGGTGGAATTCTTGCAGTATTTATATGTGCTCTTCTATATAGATATCCAATATCAAAAAATTAATGTTAAAGATAGATTAAAAAATGAAAGAGAATCCCATTATAACCATCAAGAACACAAAAATAGAAAACTCCTCGATCATCATAAACCAAAAGGAATCAATATGGACGAAAATATGGGATTCTCTAAAAAGTTTCTTGAGATTCTAAATATAATCGTAAATCCAGTAAAACAAGGATTGAAACATGTTCAAGATAGATTACATAAATCCAGTAAAACAAGGATGAAAATTATCTAAAAATGATTGATGCAATAAAAAGTATAGGCGAATATGCACTGGAGAGCAGGAATAAAAGTATAGATAATCCATTGGATATTCTACTAGATGATCCTGCAA
>CBFCYF010000197.1:0-2302 GCA_965602195.1 uncultured archaeon
CCTTAAAATTCCATAATCTCCACTTATCGTTCCACGACGAGATATATATAACAGAATGGTTGAAAATAAATTTTCTCTGGCATTCGCATTTATGGTGGTGGTGATCCTCTCAGGATGCGTTACCAAAGCCGGGGAATCGAAAGATGACAGAATTTTGGGGTTGGAGAGGCGGGTGGAGGATCTTGGAGATGAATTAGACGAGATAAAAACATATTTAATCAGATTAGATGAGAAACTTGCAGATTTAAATATTACCACGGAAAAGGAGATCAAGATGGTGATAGATGATCAGAAATTCTCAAATAAATTTTATGGATATAGATTCAAGGTTGTGAATGTTGCATGGCATGATGATGACTGGAATCCGCAGGGGGCGGTGATATCGGTAGCGAAGCCTGACTCCAAAACCGTTCAGATCAGGTGCACGATGGGTGGTTTTTGGGGGGGCAAGCAACTAGAGAAGAAATGCCCCTGGAACAATACCCTCAGTGACCTGGATCTTGAACTTCTGGAGATCTGGGAGGAGGAGGGCGATACTTATGCCAAGCTCAATGTAATTAAGAAATAAGTACATAGCTGCGGTTGTTTACCTGTATACGTTATTTTTCATTTTTTTAACACAGTATTCCTATAATAGTGATAACCATGGATAGACTTTTGGATCTTCGGGGAGATACCTTGAAGTTGCTGATCTCTGGAGTCGAAGGATATCATAAGACCCTCCTGAACATAGTGAGGGAACTGGTGGTGGAGAAGGAGCAGGGAGGGGTTTATGTAGCCCTCAACCGCTCCTGTTGTCGGCTGGAGGATGTTTTCTCAGGTGTGGGAATACCAACCGAGAATATATTTTTTGTGGATGCTGTTTCTAAGGTCACGGGGGGCTGTTCCAAGGAGAAGGAGAATTACTCTTTTGTGGCAGACCCCCATAATCTGAGTGAGTTGAGTATCTCAGTTTTCCGTAATCTGGAGGAACTCGAAGAGGAAAGAAGAAGATTTCTGATTCTAGATTCCCTCTCCAGTCTACTGATCTATAATAAGGTCCACTCCATATCCAGGTTCCTACATTCTTTCACTGCCGAACTCCGCCCCTGGAATCTTAATGGAGTCATAGTGTGTGTAGGTGGGGAATTCGAGCCAGATACCCTGGGGACTTTCTCAGGTTTTTGTGATGAGGTCATTGAGATAGAATAGCGGAAATTCTCTCCAACAGCATGTTATTATCAAATGGTTTCTCGATGTAATCTGATATCTTCAGTTTTCTCAGGTCATCTATCCCGCGTCTTTCCATATACTGTGAACGCTTCAATACTGTGAGGTAGGCGATCTTCACATCCCTGAATTTCTTTCTGATTTCTATACACAGCTCCCATCCATTATCTCCTGGGAGGAGAATGTCCAGCAGGATTAGGTGGAATTCCTCTTCCGCCAGGGCAGAAATTGCCTCTGTTCTATTGGATGCGGTGATTACCTGGTATCCTCCTTTCTCCAGGATATCTTTTATCAGTTTCAGGGTGTCCTCGTGGTCGTCGATAACTAGCACCTTATAGTTCATACAAAAGATATTGGATTCGGATGTTATAAATACAGTGTTCAAGAAAGTAGATTAAAAAAGGGCATATTCTCAGAACAGCGTGGATCCTATCATACTATCTACCTTTTTGATGAAATCGATGTTATCAAATGGTTTCATTATATACTCCCTGACACCCCAATCGCGGAATTTCATCAACTGTTCCTCCGATACCGGCATTATGCTAAGAAATGCTATTTTCAGGTTCTTGTTGCCTGGGTTTTTTCTGATCTCCTGGAATATCGTCCAACCGCTCATATCCGGCAGCATAACATCTAACAGCACAAGATCGATATCCCCACTCAACTGATCTAGGCCCTCCCTCCCATTGGATGCTGTTAGAACCCTGTAGCCTCGAGTCTCAAGAAGCAGTTTAACTAGATTAAGGGTATCTTCGTCGTCCTCTATGTGGAGTACATTCCTCTTGGGGTCTAAGATATTCCTCACCCTCCTGATCAGATCCTCGTTATTGAATGGTTTTATTATGTAATCGAGAATCCCATCCTCCTTCAGACTAGTCAGATCATCATCTGAGATAGGCATTGTGCTGAGAAATGCGGCCTTGGCTGGATGAAATATTTCTCTCATCTTCCTGAATACCTCCAAGCCGTTCATGTCTGGCAACATCATGTCTAGAAGAACCAGATCGATATGCTCTTCCTTTAACTTATCCAGGCCTTCTCTCCCTGTGGAGGCGGTTATAATGTTATATCCCTGATATTCCAGTATACT
>CBFCYF010000198.1:0-2257 GCA_965602195.1 uncultured archaeon
AGAGCAACTTCGTTAAGCATATTCCTGAGGTTTCTGGCTTTGGTTTTAACTTCACCCGTTTTTTCCACATTATTTAATGTTTTCTCTAGGTCTGTTATCGGGAGTAATGTTGCGGCGATGCAGTAGAAGCTTTTAGATCTCCCTTCATCAAAAGACTTCAGCATTATCCCGAGCAGCTTAATGCGTTTCATCTGCTGTTTTATGAATTTATCTATGCCGTTTTCTTTGATAGAATTCAGGTTGGAGACTGTTTTCCTGTGGGTTATGAATGAGTCATATGCGTCTTCGCCTTCGGATTCAAATTTCGGACATGGATACTCAGAGCATTCGGCGCAGACCTCAAGGTCTTTTTTCTTCACACAGCAGGTTATGAAGGAACATGACGGGTGCTTGTTGAAGAAATCAGGTCCACAGCAGCCAGGGCATCTTGAGGGGCCAACTGTATAATATCTCGGGCATAAGCCACAGTCTAAACCACAAGCCCCAACTGTCGGATGGATTTTCATGGGTCTATTCATCATAGTTACCATTTATTTTTTTTAAAGGCGGGGTTCGGATCTAATGAATTCTTCCATTTCTCCTATTTTCTGATTTAGCTTTGTTTTATTCTTTATTTTACCGCGCTTCCCGGGCAACTTAATCTCATCTTACATCTTGCGCAAGCCTGTTTTCTGCCGATTGTTCCGCTGTAAAAGGAGATTAAGACTAGAAGCAGCAACACCGCAATCTTTGGTATAGTGAATTTTTGGGTGAGTGAGATGATAACCAGGATGAGGGGTATGAGGCTTAGGAGTCCGTAGGTGATGGGGGCGAGTTTTATGCCGAGGCTTGCACTGAATTTTCTGGTATCTCCCTTCTTGAAGAACAGGGCGGATAGTTTACCCCAGCCGATACTACACCATCTATTGTAGTAGTAGCAGTTTGTGCAAACCAGCTTCCTTAACACAATAAAAACTGTGGTTACCGCAAAAGCGAGATAAATGTATGCTGCCGGCGGATACAGGAACCAGCAGGCGGTTGCTCCCAGGGCGATCCATAGGATCATCACCAGGTTACCTAGAAATATGTTTGTTTTCGGGTATTCCTCTAAGCTGTCTCCATAGTTTTTCTGTTTCATGGTTTAATATTATGGGTGTGTTATACAAAAACTTATTTTTTTGTTTCAGGTGGTTTTTTAAGTTCTCATACAGAATATCTATTTATGGCTTTAGTAACTGATATTATGACCTCGGATGTGGTGACTGTGGAGTCCTCTGAGACGGTGTTTGATGCTGCTCTTCGGATGATGGAGCATGACATGGGCTGTCTTGTTGTTATGCGGGATGGGGAGCCGGGGGGTACTATAACCTTAACTGATATAGTCTCGAAGGTGATATGTAAGCGTAAGGATCCCTCCAGGGTGTTGGTGGGTGAGGCTATGAGTTCTCCGCTGGTTGCAGTTCATCCCTTGATGGAGTTGGAGGAGTTGGCTGATACATTCAATAAGACGGGGCTTAAGCGACTGGGTGTGGTCTCCTCAGGGCAGCTTGAGGGGGTTGTGTCTACCGAGGATTTGATTGCCGCGGAAACACGCCTGATTAAGGTTTTGGAGAGATACATTGAGTTGTTGAAGTCAGGGAAATAATCTCTACTCTGCTTCATTTGCGACAAAAAGAATCATTCAATTAGGGGTGTGTGCGTAGAATAAGTGTGGAGTCTACTTCTTCTTGTGCCTCATCTTCTTCCTTCTTTTATCCAGTTTATGCTTTCGCATCTGGGCTCTCTTACGTTTTCTTCCGCAGGGCATATCATTATATGGGAATTCTGATTTATATAGTGTTCAGGGGGGGGACGTTAGATTTGTATGTCACTCAGTAGGAGTGTCAGGTATTCTCTGATGAATTTTATTGGGATTGGTTCCATATCTAGTCTCTTAAGGTTTTTCATCGCGTTTACTGTTATCCTGTCTATCTCAATGTTCCCTATCGTTATGCTCCATTTTTCCTTCCGTAGTTTTCTAAGTTCACTAATGCGGGGTTTGCCAACAAATGACGCTCATCAGCGTGTATACTGGCCGATTTTTTTTTTAAGCGGTTAAACGCCGGCCTTTTTTTTTAGATATGGAGGGTATGGAGTCTTTTATACTAAATAACGGTTAATATTAGCATTAACCCAATAGTAGTATACACAATGAAAGGGAAGAGAAGGATACATAGGTATTTTCAGAAATTGGCGGAATTGGATGATAAAACAGAATTTATTAAGAAAAATTTGGGTG
>CBFCYF010000199.1:0-2189 GCA_965602195.1 uncultured archaeon
AAATATCTTTTGAGTTCCTCTTCATTTAGATCAGGATTTACTTTAGCTTTTTTGTGAATTTTTTCGAAGCTGGATTTAAGGGATTCAGAACAACTCATTCTATTTTTCAAGAGGCTTTATTTTACTCACAAGAAAATATTTGCTTGGCTTGGAACCTTCAACCACGAACCTAGAACCAATAAGTCTGTTTCTCATTCTTTCATCGATCTCAGATTTATCCAAGCCCTCTGCTTCGGTGAGTGTAACCTCTAACAATTTTTCAGTGAGATCACGATTCAAGACGAGTATCTCAGACGATTCATCAGTATCAAAGCCGGCTTTTATCCTCAGATCGGGAACAGGTTCCACTTCCCCGTGAACCATACATACATCATCAACCAGAACCCGCCTACATTCAGGACAGCGCATTATGAAGCCGCTTTCGGGAATGATATCTCTCACTACCCCCTCCAGCTCTGATCCAAGATTATCCACTTCAATATCCTCTCCCAGAGGAATTATCCTGCTGGTTCTATTCAAATTAACCTGTAATCTATCATTCCAAGAATCCACAACAGCGTTTTTTATGAGATATACTCTGTTCTCCTCCATAAGAGGGAGATTTGATTTTCTCCAGGATACGAATTTAATCCTTCCGGTTTCATCAGCAAGTAAGCCTACCTGAGAAATAGCATCACTATTCGACTCCCAAAACTGGACGACCTTTCCCCGCACATCGATCCAAATCCCAGGATGCTTGATATTCCTGATAGCGACAGTTTTAACCTTATGGGATTTTTCTAGGGGTGGATACATTCTATTAAACTATTGACTTGATTTATTAATATCTCATCTACTCCAGAAACCCTAATGCCTCCTCGGCTCTGCCCATTTCTATTCCAGTAGTCCTTGAGCCTGCGATATATCCCTGGGAATTAGCGATTAAACCTGATCTCACAAACGGGAATCCGAAGTTCACGGAACCAACCTTCCCGGGGACTCCGAGTATCCCTGCGATTTTATCTAATTCCTCCTCCGCATCAGGGTGAACAAGAAAACCCCCGCTGTTGCATACGCAGCAGGAGCCGACCTCATCATGTCCTCCTATATCCGTCTTTACCACCTCAACACCCAGGACATCTTCGATCCTCTTTTTCCCGGAGAGATTAGGGCTTATTATCGCCCCCTTATCGTTGCAGGCTATCATATTCCCTAAAGCGGTTGCCTTCTCCTTCAAAAGAGCGACCTCCACATCCAGGTTGTTCTCCCTGAAGAACCCCCCTATTTTTTCTACGTCAGACTTGGAGACGAAAGAAGGCATCAGCATACCCTTAGAGTTCCCCGCACAAAACATACCTACAAGATTAGTTCCATAGATCCTGGTTCTTAATACTGGCACACCTAACGTCTTGACCATAGGAAAATTCCCGCATAGAACAGCGTATCTATCTGTTGCTAACCCCATTAAACCAATAAAGTCTTCGCCATTGATGCATATCTGTAGAAAACCCATCTTTTTTTTTATTCAACAAGAACTGCTGTAGCTACTTCATCCTCTTTAGTGACCTTGACTTTAATCCTTCGGGGAGGTTTACGTATGCCTCTCATCCACAAGGCCTCATTCACTGATGAGTCAAGTTTCACATCCTCTGCCTTAGTGTGCTTCTTTATAAAATCCTTCACTATTTTAACTGCCTTGTTGGCTCTCCGGGTCCTTGGGGAGTTAAAGGCCTCCCTTAGGGGGATAGTATATACTAATTCATCCATAACAATCACCTTATATAATTACTTGTGTCCTCCATACTTTCTGACTCTGATTTTGTGACATCTTTTTTAGTCATTGAAACCCTTGGGGGAGGTGTGGGGGCGGGTAATTGAATATCCCTTGAGAGGATGGTCGCCTCCACCACGCAGTTTGCTATTATAGTGTTATGTACTTTCTCGGCGAAATCTGTGGGCAGATTCTTTTTATCGCTTTCCTTCCACTCCTCTATTATCTTGGTTACGTCCTCTTCCGTGTCCGACAGCAGCAGATTACCTTCAATCTTAATTAACCCCACATCCTGCCCATAATCGCAGGTGAATGTGAAATCAATTGAGAGCTTATCATCCATCCTGGCAACATCTGTTAGTGTGGAATTGTTGTGTATCTCAACCCGTCCTGTGGCTTGCCCTCTTCGCTTCGCTTCCAGGAGGGTATACTTTAATTC
>CBFCYF010000200.1:0-2125 GCA_965602195.1 uncultured archaeon
GATATTTAATTTTTAGACATATATATGTCTATTCCTACTATGAAAAGCGATAAGTATTTATATCAATAAGTCAAATAGTAAAGTATTGTGATATTATGAATCATGAACGTAAATAAAATGGACAATAAAGCTCAAGCATCTACGGAATATCTTGTGATCCTGGCTGTGGTGATAATAGTTGCCTTAGTGGCCGTTGCAGTTTTAGGCGGATTCATCGACATCGGCAGAGGAACGGGAGAGCAAGCATGTAAGACCTACTGGAGGGGGGCTGAAATCGGATTGATGGACTGGCGGATAAGGAGTGGTGCCACCGACGATGAACTGGTCTTTAGAAACAACATGGACTATACGATACAGATAACGACTGTATCTGTTGGAGGCAATGTAGAAGACGTTGCTGATTTTACCCTCTCACCAGGAGAAACCAACACAGTTGTGGATGACTTCGTAGATGTGGTTTGCTTAGGTAATTCAGTTAGCTATGAAGTGATTATCACATACGACAACCTAGAGCATAGTATAACCGGTAAGACTTTTACAGGGACTAAGAACATTGAAGGAACTTGTGTTGCATAAAGAACTGAATAAAATTTTCTTTTTTTTCTTCTTTTATCTTTAGAACTGTGCCTCTCTACCGAATATTTGCTCTGCTGGAAATACCTTGATTCCTTTCTCAATTATGAATGGGACGATTTTTTTCGAATGTTTAATCCCCCTCATCTTTAATATCTCAATCGCATTATGTCTGACACTCCCCTCTGAGATGTTGTACATGACTATCACTCCATCAACCACGAATTCTATGATGCCGTGTCTGGAGTATTCGGTAAGGTGTTGCTCTGTCTCTGCAACTATTAGAGAAGTGCAATCGTGTTTTCCCAGCCAGTCACACAACTTTAAGATACGTTCTCTCCTTTCATATGGGTTCTGAATCATTAACTCGATGGTGCTGACTGAATCAATAACAGCTCTCTTAGCTTTAATATCATTTATGGCATCCACAATCGGGCCATAATCCTCGTTGATAACATTCATCACCTCTTTCGGGTCTATCCTAATTATCTCTAGTTTTCCCTGTTTTTCGAGTTCATCCAGCCCCCATCCGTATCTTGAAAAATCGTCTTTCATTTTCTCTGGATATTCCTCGAATGTAACATAAACTCCCGGTTCCCCGGATTTCGCCCCAGTGTAGAGGTATTGCATACATAAGGTTGATTTACCTGATCCGCAGCCTCCGACAACAAGGATTATGCTGTTTTTCTTAAACCCTCCTTCAATCATCTCATCCAGGCCGGGGATTCCGGTCGGGACTATGTCTCTGTTTGTTTTTGGCTTTTCTATATCTCCTTTTGTTTCAGATGATTCCTCTACTCCAATCATTTTTTAAAATTCAATTTTAATATCTCTTTTATCCTTTTCCTGAAATCTTCATTATCAATTGGCTTGCGGATGTAGTCCAGGATGTTGAGTTTCTTTAATCTATCTTCTCCTTCTGCTCCGAATTCGGCTACAGTTAAGAAGGCTATTCTGGTATCCTTGATTTGAGGGTCTCTTCTTATCTCTAGACAGGTTTCTCTGCCTGACATTCCAGACATGAACATGTCCATCAGAACTAAATCAATTTTTTCTTTCTTCAGTTTTTCTATACATTCTCTTCCATTTTTTGCTGTTGACACCTGATAGCCTTCATCCTCCAGCAGTTTTTTCATCAGCATTCTGGTATCTGCGTCATCATCCACAACCAATATCTTTTTTGCCATTATGCCTTCCTCCTCCCTGGATTTGATACGGGCAATGTGAAATGGAATGTGCTTCCCTTATCTGGTGTGCCCTCAACCCACACCTCCCCGTTGTGTTTTTCTATGATGGCTTTGACTATTGTCAGTCCTATACCTGTGCCACCGTATTCCCTTGTTATGGAGCGGTCAACTTGATAGAATTCATCGAATATCTTATCTATTTTATCTGGCGGTATTCCGACCCCAGTATCCTTTATTGAGACGATGACTTCGTCTCCCTGTGATCTGGCTTTAATGGATATTCCCCCCTCCTCCGTGAATTTTATGGCATTGTTTATAAGATCAACGAGTACCTGCGTTATACGATTCCAGTCTCCGTATACTGT
>CBFCYF010000201.1:0-2074 GCA_965602195.1 uncultured archaeon
AAGGATTTACGGTTTTGTGAGTGAATCTTCGAGTGATGAAAATAAAAAAGGCAGTACAACGCATGCATCTTTTATGGGTTTAGCTGACTTTCAATGTAGTGGTTGTGGGAGATTTTTTCCTGCCTACTACAAAAATAAAGGGTCACATTACAGAGATAGAGGAAGATATAATTGGCGGGGTGCTACAGCAAACTTTATACGACACGAAAAGGCTTGTTTGAAAAAACATGGAAAAGAACACAAGAAGTGGTGTCATGGTAAATATCTTTGTGGATGCATTATAGATTTAGATACTGGAAAGACTATCCAATCATGTGAACTTCATCCGTTAGGAATAGGTTCAAACCTAAATAAAAAGGAGGTGAATAATGTCTGATGAACCTATAATAAGTGATGTGATAAATCAGAGGATACTAGAATACTTGCTTGAAAAAAAGAAGGCATTTTTCAATCAGATGTCAAGAGATTTATCTGAAAACAACGTTGTCAGCCGTAGAACGCTTTATGGTCGGTTGATGATAATGGAGAATGCAGATATTCTTGTAAGTGACATGGTGCGTTTAGACTGTGGGAGAAAACATATCGTGAGGTGGGTCAAAGAATATCGCATATCTGGAAAGCATTTACATGGGATACAGGATACAAAGGATTTGGAGGGGGTTTTATTCTCGTTGACCCTCTCATAAACCTATCCATATATATACTTAGATTTCCTAATATAATCTAAGGGATAAAAGAGGTAGAAAAATGTTTGACGAATACGAAGACGAAGACGAATTTGATGGAGTTGAAATGGCGATAGAAGCCAAAAAAACACGTGAATGTGAACATGAATATGAAATTCAGGTAGATGAAAGCTACACTCAGGATGCCCGAAAGTGCAAGATAGAAACAAAAACATGCACGAAATGCGGGGCATTCACTTCAAGGGAGATATGGTCGGAAGACCTTACCCCTGAAAAAATACGCTCAATGTGAAAATAGATGGGGAAATTAGAATGAGTCTGAATCAAAAAAGTAAGGTATGCCTGAGGCTCACAACCGCCATCCCTAAACGAGTAGCGGATTACCTGCATGTGAAGCCGGGGGATGAGTTGGAGTATGTGGAGCGGGGCGGGAAAATATTTATTATAAAAGCCAGAAAATGAAAGAATATCCGGTGAACATCAAGTTTCAAGTTATCAGGAGGTTGAGGAGAAACATGAAACCAAAGAAAAAGAAGTAGAGAACCAAGACCAAGAATTAATCCAGGAGGAGATGTTATTTGTTGTTGACTGCTATAGGAAGGCGAAAACAGATCCTCCGAAACACCCGGATTATTATGTTGATGTGCGGGTGAGTCTTATAAATGAGAAGTTAAGTAAGCGTTTATCCCGTAACGATTATCTTGAGCGGATTATGGAGCCTGCGAAGGCGGAGGCAGATAAATGATGATTGATATTGAGGGCATACCCCTCGGGAAACCTGATAGTAGGATTATGCGGGATACGATGCTGAAATATTTGAAGAAAACAAGCCCCCACTATAAGAAATTACTTGAGATTAAGGATAAGGATGAGTTTTCCAGATATTGTCGTAGGTATCCTGGTCTTATGCCCTTATTTGTATATGGGGTTTATAAGATGCTTTCTGAGTGGGTTGAACGGGAGGATCCAGGATGAGCCGCCAGGATAATATTAGTGCTCTGCGGGAGGGGATTATCGCTGCCGCCAGAAAGAATGGGGGCAGGATTCCGTTGTATGGTGCGATGCAGATTGCCTTGAAGTTGGTGGGTAAGACGACGGCTAAGGAGTATGTCCAGGTTCTTGAGAAGTCAGGTTTCTTCAAGACGGATGGATCTAACCTGATTCTGCGGGAGGATTCTGATGAGGTGATGCTGGAATCTAATCCTGAATCCAAAGATCGGCTGGAGAGAATTGAAGATAAAATTGATTTAATTTTAAAGAAAATAGGTGAAAAATGGATACAGGAGTGAATATGGATTTGCTTTTCAGGAAGCGGTGTCCTAAATGCGGGAGGCATGGAGGAATCGGGGGGCGATCATCGGTTGTTGCTATATGCCTTCTCATCTTCC
>CBFCYF010000202.1:0-2065 GCA_965602195.1 uncultured archaeon
CTTTTATCTGATGGGATTTAATATACTATAAGGTAGTTAGTATGGAGGGTAAATCAGTTGTTCTGGGTTTTTTGTTTTTGTTTTTGTTTGCTGGTTGTGTCTGGCAGGATGAGATAGTCTGCAACAAACCGTATATACGGGTTGCCGATACCTGTTGTTTGGATGAGAATGATAATGGAATTTGTGATTTTGATGAAACCACTGTAACATCAACGATTTTAACTACAACTATGTTAAGTGCAACTAGACCAGTAGAGGGATATAGTTTCGCTTTTTGTGCGATAATACCTCTTCGTCATGGATCTCCGGATGCAGGGACATTGGAGGTTTCTTATATAAGCGATATGGATGCTATTTTTACGAATGTGAGTAGCAATATTGAGGGGGATATTCAATTTTTTGGTCCGGTGGAGCTGGGGGCTGTAGGGTTTGTTAGACATACGGGTTTATCGGTTTGTTCTGGAGGGGCGGATGATTATGATGTTGTTGTGGAGGTTAATTACACTAACCGGGTTACTGGACTTATGCATTCCTGTAAGGGGAGAATCTGGGGGTCTTGTTATTTTGGGGGGGATGATGCAGCAACCACGGTATTAACAACTGTTATGACTACAACAGCCCCTACAGTCACTACGATAAGAAATGATGGGAGGGTTTTGTTCTATGGGGCGAACAACCAGTATAGTGTTTATGGGGAGTATTCTGAGTTCAGGATGGCTTTGGAGGATGCGGGTTATGTTGTGGAGGCTATGGAGCTGGAGTTGACGTCTGAGGTGTTGGGGGCTCGTAAGCCTGATGTCTTGGTTATTGCGGGATTGAATGCACAACTAACCTCAGAGGAACTATCTGTTATTTTCAAATTTGTTATGCATGATGGTAATGGGCTTTTAATCATGCCGCCGGTAGGTAGAAAGAAGGCTTCTGTTGATGCCTCTAATACGCTAGCAACGACTTTTGGTATGACCTTGGACTCCGCTGTTTTGGAGAACGATGCCAAACCGGTCGTTAAGAGTGGAGTTCTTGAAGCAGATAATACGCATTTTGTTTTGAAGTCTAGTTCATTCAACCGGGGAGATAATATGGTGAGGTTGATTCATCAGGGTGTAAATGCGTTGGCTTTCTTCGGAGGCTATGGTATCAGTATAATGGAGGGATCTGATGCCAAGTATGTGGTCCGGGCTGATTATGAAACGCATTCACCTGAATCCAAGATATTTACTAAGGGGAGTATGCCTCCTGTGGTGGTTGCGTCGAGGGTGGGTAACGGTTTGGTTATTGTGGCAAGTAGCGCTGAGATGTTCACAGATGATCATGTAGACACAACACAATATAAGTACGATAACCTTAGGTTTGGCATCAACATGATTGATTGGTTGAAGAGTTCAGCTTTATAGGAATTAGGGGAAAAACTAATGTCAGTCTGCCTAAATTATTTATTTGTGTAAGGGAGGATGTTTATCTAACTCCTCACCGCGTCGTTCACATTTCAAGATATCACCGCCTTTAAACTCATTATATTTTGTGTGAAAAACAATAAAAGACAAAGACATACATTTACTTTATGCATATGCCTTTCCTGTTTCTGACTCATGGAGTGTTTTATCTGGCGGTTGTGGTGCAACTTGTACGCTCTTAGCTTTTTCAGCAAGCCAATCGGATATACTCTTAAGGGCTACTGGGCTCATAATTATTCTCACTTTGTGCTTACGAATAACTACCAATTCCTCTCCATTATTTATCTCCTTAAAAGGAGTGGGATAGTCATCTGCAAGTGTCATTTGGAACATTCCGTCTGGTGAAAATCCACCCGAAGCATGTTTAATATGATGCTCCTTATAGTCAGGGTCCATTACGTTTTCATATACGATTTTTGGTTCTTCTGACTTTGTTTTTTCTTTCTTTTTTGCTACCATCTTCATACCTCTTTTATTAGTACAATCAGTCGTTTTTTTATCATCTACTTGCTGTTAAATTAAATGTTTTATGTTTCTTGCTACTAAAGCTGTTGCTCCGCCAATAACAAAAACTGCTATTAGGAAGAGCACGATAGCTGCAAATCCTGGTT
>CBFCYF010000203.1:0-2036 GCA_965602195.1 uncultured archaeon
AAACATTTATAGGTTTTGTATCCATCAAATTCGAGGTGATAAAAAATTATGAAAAATAAAACAGAAGTATTTGCAGCATCAGTAATGCCAGAACTCATAGGAGCATACATTCAAGACCTAGGATATGAGGGCGAAGACCATGTTTTTATAAAACGTGTAGGGTGCCATCTGGAAATAGGCGGAGTAGCATTCCAATGTATTGAATAAAAATCTACTATACTTCTTTCTCTTTTTTTATTTCTTTATACTTAAAAAATTAAAAGGTTGTTTTTCATGTTTTCCTCCTGTAGAGTGTTCGTTCTTTCTCATTTTTTTACCTTAGCATCAACTGTTTTGGGTGCCCCCGACGAAGACACTGCTCTTTCGGTTCTTCCTGCTCATTCTCTTTTGATGGAGGGGAAAGGTTATGAGGCTGTTGCTTTGTCCGCACTTGGGAGTTATGGGGCTATTGTTTTTTGTTTTCTTCTGCTTTTTCCTATTCGGTTCATTATTGGTGAGCCTTTGTTTTTTTATGAAACTCTGCGTGAGATTATGTTTTGGGTGTTGGTCGCTATTTCGATTCTTATGATTGGGACTGAGAAAGCAAGGGTTGATGTTTTTGGGATTAAGGGAATTTTTCCTTCGGTTATGGGGATGGTTTTTGCTGTTTTTGTGTTTTTTCTGTCAGGTGTTTTTGGTATGATTATTTTTGATGTTCCTGTTGATTCGCCTATTGGGTTGTCTTCTCCTGTTTTGTTTCCGGCTTTGGCTGGTCTTTTTGGGACGCCTACTCTTTTAACATCTCTTATGACTAAACCTGTTATACCTGAGCAAATAATTGAGGAACCCGTGCTTGATAAAAAAACTAAGAGATCTTCTTCTTTGTCTGTTATGACTGGTAGTCTTGGTGGGATTCTTGTTTCTATTATTCCAGGAATTACTTCTGCGACTGGGACTATTCTTGCTATGAATGCTCGTGGTGAATCTGATAAAAGACAAACAATTGTGACGCTTTCTGCTGTGAATACTGCATGTGCTTTTTTTGTTGTAGTGGTTCTTTTTATTATACTGCGGTCAAGGAGTGGTGCAACCCTGGCTGCTAAAGAGCTTATGTCTGTATCTGAATGGACTGCTATTTTTATGCCCACCTATCTTTCGTATCTGTTGATAGCTTTGTTGCTTGGTGGGACTTTGTCTTATTTTTTAACGCTTAAAGTTGGAAAAATATTTGCTAAACATTTTGGAAACGTACCATATGCTCTTGTTGTTAAACTCACGATCATGTTGATAGTTGTATTGGTTTTTCTTTTTACAGGACTGATGGGTATATTGATTCTTGTAGTGGCAACATGTATCGGGTTGTTACCTGTGGAATGGGGTGTACGTAGAAGTCATTGCATGGGGGTTCTTCTTATCCCGATTATTCTTTATTTCATGTGAATCTTTCTTCTTTTTATCCCAAAGCCTTTCCCTTTAACAAGAAAAATAGGTTGATTATTCATAACTGTTTTTTCATCATTCAACAATTTATTAAAAAATAGAAAAAGAAAAAAAGAATAGAAGACTAATTGCGTCAGGGGAGAAACTTCAGTAATTTGTTAAAAAATGGATTTGATAGTAATAACTGCTCTAACTGAGGAAACTTTTCTCCAAGTAATCTTAAGAAATAGTTTGTCATGCCGTGTGGTGGATGTTCTTCATAAACAAGTACATCATTAGCAAAGTATGTTTTTGTACCAGAAAATGAAAGTATGTTGTATGTTTGAACAGGTTCTGGGTTATATTTTATTTCGGTTATTTCAATCCATCCCCCCTCCTTTTTTAAGAGTTTATCGCCGATTTCCAGTGGTAGTACATCCCCGGTGTATGTTATGGCGTTTTTAGCTCTCCCGGGGTCGTATGCTCCGAATCCTAATTGACCGTCTGGTTTCTTTATATAGAAGGGGTGGTCTACGGTTGCACTGACTAAACCACTATTTATTTCAAATACAGTGTGAATGGGATGTCATAGCATATTAACAGTCAAAGATGTAAACCTATCAAGTCTAATATTATAT
>CBFCYF010000204.1:0-2035 GCA_965602195.1 uncultured archaeon
TCTTTCTGTCCATCTTCAGGTGTACCGACACGTTACATTTATATACTTGTTTTACATATTGATTATAAGACTTAAAAAATACAGTATTTATATAGTCAAATACAAGTGTTAATACAAGGAAAACTAAATATTTGATTATAAAGATACCACCATCGTTGATGGGAGGGCAAATATGATAACCACAGTAACAACAACCACGACAACAACCATCGTCACAAGCTCCCAGGTATTTATAGGTGGGATGATAGCTGTCGTCACCCTCATAATCCTCCTGGCACTGCGGGAGATCCTGGGAGCAGACACAGAGAAAAACCCAATCCTCCAAGCATTCGTCAACACATCCGGCATCGTCTGCATACCCCTACTATTCGCGTTCATCGCCATCGTCATCCATAAAATCATGTTAATCCTATAAGGTGAAACCCATGAAATCAGATAAGAGATTATCAACATCAGCCCTCATATTGATCACTTCACTAATTCTCTCATCTCTCTGCTTCGCCAGCATGACTGTTTCAATAGATACAGACGAAACAAGCTATGAACTCGGAGACAATGTGACGTTTACGGGTTCTATTGTAATTGAGGATGAATCAGGTTGTTGTGGCGCATTCACCGACGATAATGTTTCATTGATGATAACAGATGGAAATTCGATAGCCTGCTCATTGAAGGCTGAAGAGGGATATTATCAGTTTGGTGGTAACTGCAGTCTTGAGATGAACGTGACTGAAACGCATCCCGCTGATTGTGCTTCATACGGGGGGAATAATACAATTGAATATGTTTGGATATACTGGACAATTCCATTGGGTTGGAATCCGGGAGGTTATAGTGCAACGATAACTGCTACTGCCTGCGATACCTCAGATACAGATACTGTCTCTTTTTCGGTTAATTCTCCCGCAACCACCACAGTACCTGCAACCACAACAATAAAGAGAAGTAGTGGCGGAGGGGGCGGAGGAGGAGGCGGATTCTCAGGTATTCCAATCAGGAAAGAAACATGTTATGACGGGCTGAAGAACTGCCACGACGGAGCATGCGAAGAAGACGTTGACTGCGGAGGACCATGTGAACCATGCCCCTCATGCACAGACGGAATACTGAATCAAGGCGAAGAAGCAGTAGACTGCGGAGGACCCTGCAAACCCTGTGTCACAATACCCACAACAACAATTAAACCCAAAGCCACAACAACAACCACCCCAACCACAGTTACAACCTCAAGTATGCCAGCAACAACCTCAACCATCCGCGCAAAAACAATAACAACAACAACCACCCCAGCAGCCCCCGCGATCCCACTGGGAGCAACAGAGGGAGTGATCATCCTACTAGCCCTGATACTCATAGCAATCGCAGTCATGATACAGATGGGGAAAATCTAGGAAACCCCATAAATGTAACTACTATTTTGATGGTATATCTCCTCCAGGAAGTCGCACTTGATTCTGAACCCCACCAAAACATAATCCACACCATATTTCTTAAGGATCTCCCCCCTCCCCCCACAACCTGACATAAGGAATTTTCTGGTATCCGACATACGGGCTGTGTCTCCCCGGAGCATCGCAGTAACCACATAATTCCTGCTTATAGGATAGACTGCATGGGAAACCCGAGGCCGCCCCATGACAACATTATGACTTCCTTTATTCTCCATGAGCCACTTTATCGCCTCATAATCACCGTCATCTATCATCCTATAGATCTTCTTCTCATAGAAATAATAGCCAGAGAACTGATTGAAGAAAACAAAAAGAAACAAGAATACAATAACTGTGGTTGAAATCAACTTACCTCTGTTTAAACCCTTAAGGGTATTTCTGACAGAACACATTAACGCATATAATCCTATGCCTGAGAGGGGGGCAAGGCACAGTAGGGCACAGTACACTATCCTCTCATAAAAGATGAGGAAGGTGAAGCCATACACCTGATACACCGCCATTATTGTGAGAGCCACAAGGACGCCAAAAACAAGAATCACCCCCCGCTTCTTCACAAAGACATAGAGGACGCCGACAACCGC
>CBFCYF010000205.1:0-2014 GCA_965602195.1 uncultured archaeon
GTGCTTATCCCCCAGACGTTGCCGTAGACTCCTTGTTGGGGGGGTGGGGGGGGTTCCTGTGGGTGGGTTATAGGGGTTGATGTGGGCGTGTTATTCCACAGATAAGGTGATAATTCGAATAAAAAAAAACAATCTGAAAGACCCGCCCTCACTTTAGTTCTGGTTTCATCTTCTGGATGGTGGTCTTAGGGGCTTATCTCTTGGATGGTTTTCACCAGGCTTATGCAGTTGATTTCCCAGTTTTCTATGATTTTTTTTCCGTCGATACCTGCTAAGCTCATGAATCCTTGTGCTTCCATGTCTTTTTCAACGAATTTGGAGATGTTTGTGGATGAGGATTTCAGGATGATGCTTGGGGTGTTTCCCTTCCTCCCTGCGATCAACTCCAGTTTATCCAGTATTTTTTCTTTCCTGTGTTTTATTCTAAACAGAACCATCAGGTCATATATGTCTTTGAGTCTCTCTCTTCCTCCTTCTTTTTCTTCCATGGTTGCGAGTATTTTGTCGGCGATTAAATCCTCGAGGCTTGATGAGGGGTACACGTATTTCTTCTTCATCTTCTGGTATTTGAGTATGAAGAATCTCGGTTCTTTATCTATGATCTTTAGGGCTGGTAGCCAGGCATGTTTATAGTTTATCTGTATTTTGATGTTTTTTCCCATGACTTCATATTTACCTGTCTTTGTGTATTCACCTAGTCGGGAGGGCATTCTCCGGTTGAATGTTATTGTGCCGGATCTTTCATCCTTGAGGTTGTAGTCTAATGTGCCGTACCGTATCTTCTGTCCGTGTTTTTTGAGTTCTATGGCTTTCCCTTCCTTCAGGAGTTTTTTGTTCAGTTCCTTGATCTGGTCTATGATTGTGTTTGGGTTGCCTGTTCTTGAGTTAAAATCCAGGTCATTTGATGCTCTCTGTAGTGTTGGGGGGAGATAACATTGCACGCAGGTTCCTCCTTTAAATATTGGTGCTGGCTTTAATTTAGTTAGCTGGTGTAGTGTGTCGAGGTGCCAGAACATTGTTTCGATGAGTGTTGGCGGGATACCGACTTCCCATTGTATGTCTCTGAATACTTTTTGGGTTAACTGTTTTCTCTTCCATACGTCTATTACCCCTAGAATGCTTTCTTTTTCCTCTAGTGTGTAGTGTATTTTCATCCTATTACTGTGTTTATTGCTTGTCTGGCTTCTAGTAGGGGTGTTTTTTTGGGTTCAACGTCGAATAGCCTTTTCTTCAGTAGGTAGTTGAAGTAACCCATGACTTCGATTAATTCATCTTTCATGTTTTTTTCTTCAGCTATTTCCTTCAGGAGTTTCTCGTTTAGTGTGTTCTCCATCTTGTTCTGGAGTAGTATCAGGCATGTGCCGTATTTGCTGAAGTATTTGTTTTCTTTTGTGAAGCATTCGATGATGCCTCTTTCGGTGCTGCATATCCATACTTCGTTGTTGAGTATTTTTTCTCGTATGACGTCTTTGGGGATGCTGTCGCATCTGAGCGGGATTATCGTGGTTGGTCCTTTTTTTTGGACGCCTATTTCCTTTAGTCTGTTGAATACTCTGAGTTTTTTTGTTGTTTTTTCATATTCTTTGTTGAGGATTTTGAAGATGTATGTCTGCGGGTCGTAGTCTATTGGTGTTATTTTTTTTCTTGCTGCGGTGTAGAATCCGAGGTAGTATTCGTCTTTTAGTATGCCGTCTACTATGCCTAGGATGTTTTTTATAATGTTTTTTTTGTAGTCTATGGCTTGGAGGCTTATGTTTTTTATGTCGTGGTATAGTGGATGCTCCGGGTTTAACTCTACTTTCCTTGGTTTGTTTTTTGTTTCTTTGAGTACTCTGAGGGTTATTAGTTCATCTGTTTGCTCGTATACTCCTTTAATGCCGCATCCTGTTTGTTTTACGAGTTCATTCCTCGTTTTTGCTGCACTGGATATGCTTAATTCTTCCAGGATTCTTGTTTTTGTTTTTGTGCCGTAGATTAGTTCCAACATGGTATATTTTTTTTGGATTACATCTAT
>CBFCYF010000206.1:0-1991 GCA_965602195.1 uncultured archaeon
TCCCCCCTATCTATTTTCTTTTTCTAGAAGTTATCTTAGATTTATGAATTTCTGTCGGTTGAAGCCGATGTGGTGGAGTGACTTTCTCGCTCCGACATATGTCTGTGAGGCAACGTCTGCAGGCCACAGAGTAGGTATATGTCTTTACATATGCACCTGAATCTGCCCAAATACTCTGAGATGCCCCTTTGAAAGAGGTAGATTCAGTGCGTTTGAAAATTTTTTAGCATTTAGTGGTTAGTCTATATAGATTATATAAGTTATATATGCCCCGTTTATAAGGCAAAAAATTTAAGAAATCACATGGATAAAGCAGATACTATGAAACGGGTTCACAAGACAAATATCGAAAGACTGCTTGATGAATTCGGGGGGCATCGACTGGAGGAAATAAATAAGGTATATAACGCCCAAAGATCATCTGATGAGAGTAATGCGAAAATACGGGACTTTACGCCGATATTTACATATAGGGCAGTAAGGGAAAACTTGATTTTAAGAGATTAAGGTGTATTTAGAATACAAGACGAGGGGTTTGCTGCTTCTGATAACCGTGATTTTAATTCAGGGATGTGTCAATAATGAGGGAGGAAGAGAAGGTCTGACAATCTCAGGTTCTACGACAGTACAACCGATAGTCACCAAGGCAGTTGAAGTATATGGTGGGGATAATCCTGATATCAGGATAGGCGTGCAGGGGGGTGGATCCGGCACGGGGATCAGGATGGTGGGTGAAGGCTCTGTTGACATCGGAGCCTCCTCACGGGAGCTGAAAGACGCTGAGTTGTTGAAACACCCTGATCTAGTGGTGCATTCGGTCGCAATTGATTGTATCACAATAGTGGTTCATCCATCAAATCAGATAAAAGATTTAAGTACCACAGAGATAAGAGATATTTTTACAGGAAGGATAACCAATTTCAGGGACGTTGGCGGGCCTGACAGGCCGATAGTTCTGGCAATAAGAGAGGATGGTTCAGGAACCAGATCCACCTTTGAGGAGCTTGTTATGGAAGATGTGGAAGTATCCAACTCCGCCCTGCAGAAACCTGCAAGTGGCGCCATCAGATTTACCATCGCTGGAAACGAGAATATGATAGGTTATCTCGGCATAGGATACCTCGACGAGACAGTGAAGGCGATATCTGTTAACGGCGTACCGCCTTCAGAAGAAAACATCAGAGGAGGGAGATACCCTATCTCAAGAGAGCTTTATCTCATTACAAAAGGAGAGCCCCAGGGTGAGGCAAAGAAATTCATCGACTTTATCCTATCAGAGGACGGACAGGAAATCGTCAGGGAGGAGGGTTTCATTAGAGTAAGAGAAAATGCATAAAAACTTCGATCTGGAGAAGATTATAAGAGGTATCCTGTTGTTGTTTAGCGTTACAGCGGTTCTCATTCTCTTTTTGATAGTGATGTTCCTTTTCAAGGAGGGTCTTCCCTTATTTCAACATATTAGTGTCATAGATTTCCTGCTTGGTGATAAATGGATTCCATCAAAGAGTCTTTATGGGGCTTTCCCGTTCATAATCTCCACCCTACTCGTAACATTCGGGGCGCTTATGATAGCGGTTCCTTTAGGGGTTTCATGTGCTGTTTTTCTCGCAGAGATAGCCCCAGGGTGGATAAGGGATCTTGTGAGGCCGGCGATTGAGCTTTTGGCTGGAATCCCCTCAATCATCTATGGGCTGTTTGCTCTTGTCGTGATTGTAGACCTGATAAAGATTTCATTTAACCTGGCAACCGGTGAGACCATACTCGCTGGCTCAGTAATTCTAGCGGTTATGATCCTGCCAATTATTATAAGTATATCACAGGATTCAATAGATGCTGTTCCAAGGACCTATAGGGAGGGCTCATATGCAATGGGGGCCACGGATTGGCAGACAATAAGCAGGGTTGTGGTGCCTGCTGCAAGAGCGGGTATAATTGCAGGCATTATCCTGGGTTGCGGAAGAGCAATAGGGGAGACCATGGCTGTTGCTCTT
>CBFCYF010000207.1:0-1977 GCA_965602195.1 uncultured archaeon
TGAAGGCTCTTGTAGGGGATGTTGTTGCAGATACAGTTGTAATTGGGGCGGGTGCAATCACCACTGCACTCGTACCCAAAATGATCGAAAACGAGAAGCTGAAGATTGTTCCACAGGTCGCCGGACTGGGGATAATGGCTTACGGGGGATATGATCTATTCAGGACACTCAAAGGAATTCAGCCGGAATGGATAGGAGATAATGAGAGTGTTGATGTAACTATACCTACACCAGGATCCGGGGATAAATGGTTCAAGTTAGTACCTCACGAATTCAAAGCGACATTCTATAATCCCCACGACTCATCTAAAAGGATCTGGGCCTTCTATTACATGGAGCATGAAAGCGGGAGTGTATTCCACAGGTGCGGTGAAAAAATAATGTCTTTGGGTGCCAGGGAAGAGATGCACCACTCTATCTGGGTTACACCGAGTGATTGGTTGGATGGTAATTACCATGCGGTGGTGGTGGTCCATAATCAACTGGGTGAAGGCGAAGCCCCAACACATCATGGCAGGAGTACGGTATATCCCGTATATATTGGATTATGGTGAAAATGGCAAACGAAATCAAAAAATCAGGAATGCAGATAACCTGGAACGGAATAGCGAAAGTCGCTGCCCTGGGATTCGGAACCTGGGTGGTTGGGCAGTATATACTATTCCGGTCACTGGATGCGAAAGGCTATTTTGAGGTTGAGTCTTACCTGCATGGGCTGGTCAGGGGATCCGGGGATAGTGCCACCGCAACGCAGAACTTAAATTACTGGTATAATTACTGGCTCACGCATAAGGGATTCTTCCCGCAGTTCATACTCGATAATCTCTATGATCACGGCATATGGGCTATAGAGGAGATGTATCCATAGGTGTAACCACTACAGGTAGATCCTCGCCATACCCCATCTTTTTGTTGAAACATTTCTCACACACAAATCCAGTGAAGCCACTCCCGTCCTTCCTCCGAACCTCTATATCAGCATGGGGGATCTTCTCCATCCCAATATATTTCCCGCAAAACATACACTCCCAGTATCCGTCAACCATTTTTACCCATCCTCTCATAATAAAGATCAAGATATTCCTGAATCCTCCTTGCAATCTTCCTGATCTGACCTATCTCAAGAGTCCTGTCAGAGGCAGCGACAACCTCTTCCAATTCATTATATCTCACCATCTTCAACACCCAGGATCACTAATTGTCATTCCTTCTTTTACAGCTGTATTCTTAATCCGCATAACTCCCCCGCACCGAGGGCAGGGTGTTTGTTCAGCATACCCTTCCCGATACTTCTCGGTGAAGCCACATTGAACGCATTTATAATATTTCATCTTAACAAATGTTTCTTGGATTTCACGATAGTTATGGTTCACAATACTTTCATGGATTTCATATAATTCATGATTCACCGAGTTTCATCAAATTTATCCCTAAATTCATCAGGCAACTTTCTAAAATTTTTTACAAGTGATAAAGCATTAAACTCCAAAGTTTCCTGATCCATGATGTGATCCACAACTATCTCATCGATCCGGTGCTTTATCCATTCAGCCATCGCACCCATCATCAATTTTTCTAAATGGCTTTGGGCATCTTCAACACCCGTTATTCCTCTGACCTCAATTTCATCCTCCTCATCTATCTCACCTACCACATATCCTTCCTTCCCACCTACCACATCTCCTTCCCCTCCTCCAACAATATCATGTGTTACTCCAGTTTCACCCTCCCCATCATCCTCTATTTCTTCTTCCCCCTCATCTATCTCCTCCTCTTCCTCGACCTCATATCCTTCCAGAACTTCCTCCGTTTTGCCTCGACTCTGTAACCGCTCTAATCTACGCTTCTCCTTGCAATCAGAACATCTGACTGATCTTCTCCCCATCTTGGATTGCTCGAATTCTTTTTTACAGTCTTCGCATATGGTAATTATCGTGGGAGATGGTTTTCTATCACCCCTTACCTCAGTAATAGTTG
>CBFCYF010000208.1:0-1966 GCA_965602195.1 uncultured archaeon
TTTCGTTAAATAGCAGATATGAGGGTTACTTTTGGCGGGTTACAGTTGAATTTACCTAAACCCTGTGTTTTTTGGGAATGCGGAGGCTGCATTAAATGTAAACTGTTATCTTAACTCAAGGTAGAAGTAGAGCATGTTTGTTGAATCCTTGTATTCCTGCAGCAGGTAGGGGACTTTTATTTCGTAGTCGCATACACCGTATTTTCCCTGCGCGTTTTCGTTGATTTCCACAGCGAAGACGAGGTCTTCTTTTTCTGTGGCATTATATTCATTATCAGTGGAGTCATGTGCGTCCCACAGTATTCCGGTGTAGAAGTTTGTGTTGTTTGTTGATTCATCTACCGGCACATAACCTACGGTCTCCTTAAAGACGTTGAAGGTTGAGGTGTTTCTCGGGGTGTTGCCGTTGTCGTCTGTATATGTTACGGATATGTTGTCTGCTGCTGTCGTCAACCCTAAGGCGAGATCGGCGTCTGCGAAGTCTGCTGTCCCGTTGCTTCCGTTAGTCATCTTACCCAGCGCATACAGTTCAGTCCACGTTATCGTCGAATCCGCATCCGCCACATACACGTTGCCGCTCACGCTTATGACATTCCAGTTGTAGAGTGTTTCATCTGCTGCTCCCATAAGAGTCAGGTTCCCCTGCACACCCCCGTAGAGTATATGCCAGCTTGATTTAACTGAAAACACATGTATTGTTGAGGTGGGATTTATGTTACCCGCTGAGTCATTGCATTTATATTTTTCTCTAACGATTGACTCAACCTTAATCTCTTTTCCGCCCCCATCCATAAAGAAGATTTCACTGCCTTCTTGGATTAGTTCACAACCATCAGTAGAGGGTATTAACTCAAACGCACTGAATCTGCTTATGGCAGATTCAGGCGCATAAAAACTGTCGGCTTTATCTGACAGTTGTTTATATGCATTTTTAAAATCAGAATCACTATGTATATTAAACGCATTTGCGTTTATCAACATAGTTAATGGAGGTGTTAGGAATGAGGAGATTTACCATATCTATACCCAAGGAATTAAAGGAGAAGTTAGATGCCATGCCCGAAATCAACTGGCCTGAGGTAGCAAAAGAGGGCATTATTGAAAAGGCAAAGAAACTGGAGAAGTTTGAAAGACTTGAACGAGAGGGGGTGATATAGGTGGTAAGCATTACTTTTTCATTGGATGATAAACTGTTTTCCATAATTGAAAGATTTTCCTGGGTAAACTGGTCTAAGGTTGGGAGAGAAAAATTAAGGAAACGTAGGATATTTGAGGAATTTATCAAAACCGGCGAGCTATCTGCCAAAGACCAAGAGTTCTGCGATAAGATTGGCTGGGACCCCCTAGATGAGTTGAAATTAAGGGAGGAATATGTTGAGAAGTTAAAGGCCGTTGCTAAGAAACCTGCTGGTAAGCCTATGACTATTGAGGAGTTCAATAGGTGGTGTGACTCATTATGAACCTAGATACTTCCAGGATTGAGAAAGTCATGCGAAGGCTCAGACATAAAGACCCTGTCCTGTTCAGAGCTCTCCAAAGGAAGATATGTCAGATTGCTTCCTGCGATAACACTGAAATTGATCACTTCAAGAACCTCCGGCATGACTTGAGCCATCTTAAACGGGTTCGTATCGGAAGTTATGTACTTGTCTTTAAGGTTAATGGTAATGTCATCATCTTGGAGGATTTCGATCATCATGATAGAATCTACAAGAGGAGGTTCTGATGGCTCTTTTTCAACAATACTATCATAGACCTTATGCTTAGGTGAAGCCAATAATTCTGTTCCATCTTCCAGAATAATCTCATACATCTCCCTGTCGTGCTGATAAACATGATATGCTGTTGGAGTCTATCCTCTAATTTCTTCTGTTTTTCGGGTTAAACCAATGATCCTCGCAACCAATAATTTGTTCCTCAAGCTGATCCCTCCTCTTTTTCATGAATTTTCCTGTCACCTTAACTC
>CBFCYF010000209.1:0-1926 GCA_965602195.1 uncultured archaeon
ATGACATCTCATTTTTATCAGCATCCTTACAGAATGAGAGAATCTCAGGGGTAACAGAAAAACACATCAACTCTCTTTTAGAAAAAATAGATGAGATTCCTGAAGAGATGAGGGTTAAATTCCTGTTACAACTGCTCCTCTTACCTAAAGGATTTGGGGATAGATCAATGGATCTACTTAATGCAATGAATCCAATAGTAGTTCGTAGGATATTAGATGAATACGAAACTATAAAAAAGGATGATATCTATCAAAGGTTGGTGGATGTTTCCAGGAATGTAGTTATATCCTGCCCTCATGCAGAAGAGATAGTCGAAAAATTAAAGAGAAAGGGAATTCCAGCCAAAGCAGAAGACAACTTTTTGGTAATAATAAAGGAGTATTACTCCAAAGAACTTGGAGGAGAACTTAAGAGGTTAAGTAGAGGTATAAAGAGAGAGAAGGAATTAACAAAAATAGAAAGAGCAGGTTCAAAGGCGGAAAATTTAGAGGAATTATTAGAGATCGCAGCAGCAGCAGATCCAGAATATGGATTATTCCCAAGAGCCATAAACCTCTTAGCTGAGATTCCAGTATCTCCAGCTTCTATAGCAGATAGTGTTGTAAAACTTGATATTCCTCACGGAAAAAGAATTATTTCCTCTCTCGAAGATAAAGGCTTAGGCTTTATTTTCCATGGAACCCTAAAAAGAGCTCTAAGACCCATCGAGGAAGACGGTTTAAAAACCTTCCACACCTACTGGGGCGTTGGGGCATACTTTTATCAATATTTTGATCCCTGTGAAGCAATTGTAAATGCCGCCAGAGCAGCCATGCAGAAAGCTGATTCCGATCCAAAGATTCACAAAGAGGTAGTTAAAGGAAAGGATGAAATCGAAAGATTACTTATTTTATTAAAGAATATTGGCATAGTTAAGACCTCAGTGTATGATATAAAGAAAAAGGGGGTAGAGGTATATCCTACACGAGGTGATATCAAGATTACTGGGAGGGAAGGGGAGGTGGTGATTCCTCCTGAATTGATTTATTCAGTCTCTATGGTAAAGGAGGATATAGATGATATAAATCCGGAGAAAAATCCGATCTGTGAAGCTGAAAGATATTATGTTCTTGATTTTAAGAGAGGACCTATACCCAGTGATATAGAGGTGTTAAAATTCCGGGGTAAGTTAAAGCTGGTGGAAAAATCAATACCCTCGCCAAGAAATAATGAAGTAAGATTACATAAAGAAACCGATAGATGCAGAGTCTTTAAAGAATATCTGGACAGAGAGGAGGGGATAGAAAAGAAAAGAGGTGTTGTAAAGGTCAATGTGGAGAGGGAGACTACAGAAAAGAATGGAGTTTATATTTTCCATGAAACTATAAAGCCAGTAGATATTAAATTGAGGGAATGGGCGAAAGAAAACAAGAAGTCTCTATTCTCTGACTGGAGAGGAATTTATTATATGCTTAAAGAGGAGTATGGGGAGTATGAGAAACCACAACCCGGAGGAATCTACGTCCTGGAGCCGAAGAATTTCTCCACTGAATACCAGAAGGAGAAAGGAAAATATCCAGGCATCAGGGAGCGATTGACGGGAGCTTCCCTAGAGGATTTATCCGGGGCCCTGCCCATCCTGTTCTCTACTTGGGCTCAGGTCAATCTCAAGCCAGAATACAGAAAAGAGATAGAATCCTTCCTGAGAGCAGAATTAGTAAGACACTACCTCAAGGATCCACAGAAATGCAGCGACGCATTTGATAATGCCATAGGAAAGATAAGAGAGGAACATCAGGGGGATGTAGGGAAGTTGTGGGGTAAAATAAAGGCCGACGGGGAGAAACATCTTAAACTACTGAATGAATTCATCGACAGATATAATATCCCAGCCTACCAGAAAGCGAGTTTAAAGATCATTATGAGCTGGGGGTTGAATCGTTTCA
>CBFCYF010000210.1:0-1878 GCA_965602195.1 uncultured archaeon
CGGGATGGCTGATTACCCCCTGAGGGAGTTGGATGGGGCAACTCCTCTGGAGGTGGCTGATAAGCCCTCAATGGATCTGATCGCAGACAGAGGCAGATGTGGTCTGCTGAGGACTCTCGATGAGAGATTCCCTCTGGGTAGTGATGTTGCTAACCTGACCATTTTAGGTTATGATCCAAGCCAGTATCACCCGATGGGTAGAGGCCCGCTTGAGGCAGGAGGTATGGGGATACCGCTTGGGGAGGATGAAATAGCATTCAGATGTAATCTGATCACCGAAAGAGATGGGCGGATCATAGATTATAGTGCCGGACACATATCAAATCAGGAGTCAAGAGAATTAATGGAGGTTATAGATGGGGAACTTAATTCAGAGCATGTCAGATTCTATCACGGGGTAGGCTACCGGCACATCATGGTCCTGAAACCGGGGGATATCTACTCCGATAAGATTAAAGCGAAACCACCTCACGACATAATGGGGCAGAAGGTAGATGATAATATGATAAAGGCTGTGTCGGATGAGGGAAAGAAGACAGCCAGTGAATTAAATAATATGATGATCAGATCCAGGGATATTCTCAGAGAGCACCCCATAAACAGGGAAAGAATAGAGAAAGGGTTGAATCCAGCTAATATGATATGGTTTTGGGGTCACGGAAAGAAACCTCATATGGAGAGATTCGAGGATAAATACGGGGTTAAAGGCGGTATGATATCAGCAGTTGACCTGCTTAAGGGAATAGCCTGCTACATCGGCCTGGATGTGTTGGAGGTCCCTGGTGCCACAGGCTACCTCGACACCAACTATGAGGGTAAAGCAGATGCTGCCCTCCGGTATCTCAAGGATGCTGATTTCATATACATTCACGTGGAGTCTCCGGATGAGGCAGGTCACGAGGGCTCCATAGAAAAGAAGATTAAGGCTATAGAGGACTTGGATAAGAGGCTGATTTCAAGAATCCTTAAGGGGATGGAGGGGGAGAGGTATAAGATCGCGGTGCTCCCGGATCACGCCACCCCGGTGGAGGTCAGAACCCATACACCTGATCCCGTGCCGTTTGCCGTATATTCCAGCGGAGGGAAGGCAGATTCTGTTAAGAGATTTAATGAAGGTGATGCGGGAGAGGGTTTTTATGGGGTTAGGGATGGACTTGAGTTCATGAAATTGTTCCTGTCGGATTGTTAAAATGGGTAGGGTGAAGGTTATCTTGAAGGTTATGGAGGGGGAGGTTTCTAAGATGGGGAGGTTTGAGTTCCCCCACCCCTACTATATCCAGGCGATACTGAAGTCTACACCGGTTGAGGAGCAGAAGAAGTACGTTTTCCATTGGTTTAATAACATCCTGGTCGCCAAGAAGTACTCCAGTGAGGTGGAGGGATTCCTTATGGAGGGTGCGAGGAATGCGGGATTTGAGTTGGAGATTGTGAGGTGGGTGGAGTGACAGAAAGAGCTCATGTTTTTGTATCCGGTAGGGTGCAGGGTGTATTCTTCAGGGCCGATACCCGGGATAAGGCAGGGGAGCTGGGATTGCGGGGCTGGGTTAGGAATCTATCTGACGGCCGGGTGGAGGCTGTGTTTGAGGGGGAGGAGGATAAGGTGAAGGAGATGATAGAGTGGTGTCACAGGGGGCCGCGTTTCGCATCGGTTTCCGGGGTTGAAGTGGAGGTGGAGGAACCTACCGGAGAATTCAGGTCATTTAAGCTCAGATATTAAGACCTTAGTAGCCTTCCAGACTCAACCTGTGGGGCAGGTTCAGTGAATCCACTGTGATGTGGGTTACAAGTATCAGTTGACCGTCTCCTGCAATCCTGTTCAGTGCTTCCCCCAGTACCTCCCTGTGTTCTTTATCAAGGCTTCCGAAGGGCTCATCGAGT
>CBFCYF010000211.1:0-1850 GCA_965602195.1 uncultured archaeon
ATTATTTTACATATTACATCAATTTGATTATATCTTTACTGTTAATTAAGAAATTCGGCGTAATTATCCCAGAGCCGTATTTATCCTCCTAATAAGGTCTTTATTCTTAAACGGCTTCATTATGTAGTCTGCCACCCCCTCATCCTTCAACGCCTCTAACTGTTCATCTGAAACCGGGATTACACTTAGAAACACCGTCTTCAAATCATTATTTTTTGGATTTTTCCTGATTCTCCTGAATATATCCCAGCCGCTGGTGTCCGGAAGCATGACATCCAGAAGAACCAGATCGATATCATCCTTCTCTAGTATGTCCAAACAGTCATTCCCCTCAACCGCATTAGAAACAATATACCCATGTTTCTCCAGAAGCGTTTTAACCAGAAGCTGTGTATCCCCGTCATCTTCGACGTGGAGTATCCTCTTACTCATATTCCCCTATTTTTTTATATAATCGGCAGGGTGAACTGGAATATACTTCCCTTTCCGGGTTCGCTTTCCACCCATATCTGCCCGCCATGTTCCTCTATTATCCTCCTGCATATGGCCAGTCCCAGACCGGTTCCCCCGTATCTCCTGCTTAGGCTGGAGTCTATCTGATAGAATTTGGTGAATAATTTATTGATATTCTTTTTAGATATGCCTATCCCTGTATCCTCTACCTCCACCAGTATGTTGTCTTTATCTCTTCTGGCTTTGATAACTATACCTCCTTTTTCCGTAAACTTTGTGGCGTTATCGATCAGATCGGTGAGAACCTGCATCAGTCTGTTTTTATCTCCATGAATCGAGGGGAGATTTGGCTGTATCTCAGTCTTGAGGGTAAGTCCCGTCTCCTGCGCATATGACTGCATGTCCTGTATAGAATTCTTAATAACTTCCTCTATTCGTATATCCCTCATCTCGAATTTCATTGCCCCGGACTCTAATTTAGAGATATCCAGTATATCATCAATTAATTTTTTAAGTCGATCCACGTTTCTGGATATGATCTTCAGGCTGTTTTTCTCTTCATCTGTTAATTCCCCTAAACTGCCGTCCATTAGCATACTGATATAACCTATTATAGGTACTAATGGTGTTTTCAGCTCATGGGCGGCGATGTTCATGAATTCATCCTTCACTTTATCTGATTCCTCCAGTTTTCGATAGGATTGCTCAAGTTTTTTAGTTGTTCTATCCGTATCCTCCAATAAATTTAGTGCGGCACTTCTGGCATCCTTCAGCTCATTGACTCTTTTGTTCAATTCCCATGTTCTCTCATCAACCATTTTCGCTAAATCCCTGCTGTATTCCTCAAGCTCGGCTTTAGATTCCTTCAGATCCTCTGCCATCTTATTGAAGGCTGTTGCCAGATGCCCGATCTCATCTTTTGTTCTGATATGGATCCTATGATCGAGATTACCTCTTCCTATCTCCTCCGCGCCATCTGTCAATTTTTTGATCGGGGTTATAATGCTGTTTGTGAGAATGTAGGAGAATATCAATGATCCGAGTACGAGGTAAACTGCTATCTGTAGATTTCTGGCTATCATATCATCCATGGCATCTTCCACTGGTTTGGTGGAGAAACCCAGGCAAACGATATCACCTTTGTAGGTGCGGGAGATAAATATCTTTATCGCCTCTCCGTTATGGCTGCTATCCTGGAGTAGTGTCTCACCTGTAAGGGGTATGGGGTAATCAATAAACATCCCGATCTCGCCTTCATCGCTGGAAAGATAGATTTCACCGGTGGGCTCTGCTATTTTGTAGAATACAAGCTCTTGGTGGGAGGACATCTCCTTAGCAATTTGTTTTTTCAATACGCTGACGTTGTCTTTCCATGCATCAATATCGATCATAATCCT
>CBFCYF010000212.1:0-1795 GCA_965602195.1 uncultured archaeon
GGTGTAGTTTCAGGGCGCATAGTCGTATCCATGCCTTGATTTTCGGGGCGTCGGTTACGATCCCGATTTTTATTCCCCTGATTTTAAGTTCCGTTAGTGTGGAGGTGACGTGGGGGTAGGGTTCCAGGTAGGAGATAACGGTTTTCCTGTAGGCTGCTATTGCTGATCCAAGTATTTTGTAGTTGATTTCTCCGTTTGTTTTCTTTAGGAATTTCTGGAATATCTGGTCGTGTTCTATTCCGATCTCCCAGTATTCCTTGAATAGTTTTTCTGTTGCCTCCTCTCTTCCCATCTCCAATCCGGCGTCGATCATGGCGTCCGCTGCGTTCTCCACGCACATCTTCTTCATCTTCATGAAGTCGATTAATGTGTTATCCAAGTCGAATAATACTGCTTTTATCATATCTCGTATCTTCCTCCTTTTTCAGGTGTCAACCTCTATTCACCAGTTAAGCATTGGAAATCAGAGGCTATAATCCATGTTTGTGATTTTCCAGGAACTGTATGGTATTTAAGATTACTGTGGAGTTTGGGGTATGGGGGTGTGTGCGGGCTGAGGAGATGGGTTCAATTAAACTGGTTCCGAGAAGCAGGGTGAAGGCTCCTCAGGCTCCGAGGTATACGAACTTCAGGAAACCGAGGGAAGCAAAACTTGATGAAGTATTCTAATCGTGGGTGGGCTGATTGGGTTTTTCCAGCATCTGTCAGTAGTCTTGGATTTAGGCATTACATTTTCTGTTTTTTTTGATTTAGTAGGTAATAAATATATTGACTTTACTTGGTTCAGATATGCCGCTGAAATGGAAGGATATACGAACTTAAGTTCAGATATACTGAGTTGTCTGAAATAATTTTGCATTTCAATTTTTAAAATGCAGCACCCGTATAATATGCATAAAAATGGATAAGAAACCACAGGGTCCTAAAAATATAATGGAGAAAATTAAGAAGGCGTATAAAGTATTAGAAATTGAAGAAAGTGCTCCAGTACCTGAAATCAAAAAGAAATATAGAGATTTGGTTAAAAAATATCATCCAGATAAAGAGACTGGTGACCTTGAAAAGTTCAGAGAAATAGACGAATCTTACAAACTAATTCTTGAAAAATTATCAGAAGAGAGAGATTTAGCAATTCTTGAAGAAGATATTAAAGATGCAAAAAAATCCCTAGCAAAAATAGATAGGCTTATTCACGATGTTAATATGAGAGATCATAGAAAGAATTGAGAAGATTATTCGTGAAAATGAAACTAAAAATAGAAAAATGTTCATATCCGGTACTTCAATATCCCTATCTGTTTTGATAATCATTATTTTAACTAGTCTAAAAGAGGCACTTATAATCGGAGAAATAACAATCTATGCCGTAATTATACTGGTCATAACAGGAATTGTTAACTACTTGAATTTTAAAGATAAGTTTTAATTCATAATCAACAAAATTACATCAGATAACCCAGAATATACGTTGCGGGCTTCGTCCTTGCCCTTCGGGACATTGCTCCCTTCGGTCGCAACGTCGTATATTCTGATTCCGTTAAACTTCTGTTCTATCTAAGACCGCTATGCTCAAAAATAATCCAGTCAGTGCCCCATAGATTTTCCCCCCTGAAGCCTTTAGATGTTAATTCCTTTCTTATTCGATCTTCTGTATTCCCGCCAAACCCATATCCAGAATATTCCCGTCACCACTCTATCTCAGTTTCTGAACTCATGTTTAAACATTTATGCTGCGTTTTATGGATGCGTGCAGAAATTATAATGAAATGATGAAAAAATATGATGAAGTATCTCA
>CBFCYF010000213.1:0-1757 GCA_965602195.1 uncultured archaeon
ATTTGAGGTGTTCTCCTTATTTTCGTCTGCCGCATAAGCATGTGGTATTCTATAAGAAGAGGGTTCCCCTAAAAAGGATCCTGGATATTCTGGGGGTTTATGAGGAGGGGGAGCTGGTGAGGGAGATGGAGGTTATTGGAAGGGATTTTAAGGTGCCCACCTCGGGGTTTGTTGAGGTAGGTGATCTGTCGTCTGGTTTGGGTGTTTCTGCGAAGGCAGTGAAGGGATTTTTACGGCAGAAAGAAATAGAGGGGTATGTGTTCACCGGCAACCTTTTAATCTCCAAGGAATTGATGGAGGAGATATCCGGGGAGTTGGATGAGTTGGTTGGTGAGGGGACTTATGGTCAGGCGTTGTCTGTGATCCGGGGGTTTATCTCCGAGTATGAGGGTGAGGTTTTTAGTGCGTTGGGTTACGTGGTGGATTGGGCTAGTCTTAATGTGGAGGATGCTGTGGTCAAAAAACGGAATTAAATTAAGTTCCCCCTTCCTCCTCCCCCCGGTCCCCCCACCTCCAACCCCTTCATTGTCTGTTGCGTTGAGATTGTTGTGCCTAACTTACAGCTTCCCAATCTTCAACTCCTCCCTTACCCGCTGGATTCTACGCAATCTGTCAAATACTTGTATAAAAAACATACAACAACACACAGAAAAGAGCAGAAGTTGAGAAACCGGGGGCATAAAAACCCTGCATATTTTAGATTTTAAAGTTCCGGGGCAGGAGAGGGCCGGAAACCATGAAAATCCGGGCGGAGAAGGGAGTTTAAGATTGTATATTATATAGTTATGGTACTCGGTTCTCTTTTTTCTTGGTTAAATTATCCTGCTATTGGTTTTAATGTATCTTAAAACTTGATGTTGTTAAGATAATCTGAGAATTTGGAAAAAAGTGTGTATATCCCTAAGCAGAGTACGATAGTCCCTATACCAGATAGGATTAGCAACCATGATTTGAAAATAGACCAACCTACACCAAAGGATTCTATAATACCGCCACCAGACGTTAACACCAATAAGATGAACAAGCCGGCTAGGGTAGCAGCAGATACTATTTGTTGTATCTTATTATCAACTGCATTTTTGATAATTTCAGATAGGTCCATAGTATGATATTAGTATCGAAAGTCTAAGAATCACTTCAACCCCCTAATTCAAACGGCAAACTGCTCCCGAAACTTTATTAAGCGTTCCGGAACAATCCCTGAATGGCGACAATGAAACGGGACAAAAGATACTTCATAGATGCCTGCATAAAGGGCGCGATAGGCGAGACACTGTCTTATGGTTTGTTTAAGGAGCTGGGACGCCCTGTAGCCAGGTACGGGTATGAAAACACCGTGAGCCGCAAATGCTGCTGAACGGACGCATAATGCCTTCTGCGACCCCTCACTGCGGAAAAGGCCCGACCTGATCACCCGGGGCAGAAACGAAAACGGAACCTTCTACACCACGCCAATAGAGGTCAAGACCAGGCAGAGACTCCACCCGAACATAATACAGGACAACGAGTTCACGAGAAAATACTACCCTGAATCGATTTTCCTCGTGGTCTGCAACGAGGAGCCCTACATCATGGCCCAGCACTCCAACAAACTAAACAGCATCAGCGACTTCGAGCCCTTCGACTCCCTCTTTGGTTTTTTCTAAAATATCTTTAGCTTCTTCCTCTATTTCTTCTTCAAGCATCCTTTTTGCTTTTTCAAGAAGCTCTTTTGATTCGTTTCTGAGTTTGTACGATTCTTGTATCTTTTCTGCGAT
>CBFCYF010000214.1:0-1737 GCA_965602195.1 uncultured archaeon
CGCCGTTGACGTTCCCGGACTGGTTGACGCCCATGATGTCACCGCATTAACCAGGATTGGATTAAATAAAATCCAGGCCCGGAAAAAAAGATCCAGGTCCAGGAAACAACCACAGGTATCCCAGGGGGACTGGAACAACATCTGGGATGCGGTTGACGGCATTGTAATCCCGGATTATATGGCGTTTGTAATAGCAAACACGTTCGTGAGCCTGCGCAGAGGAGCCCGCGAACACATATCCACCCGGTCCCTGGTTAACACAATCGAGCACGCCATGGCAGCAAACGCATTCCTGAACGGAAGGGACGTCGTAGGCCCCCAGGACCTGGAGGTCCTCTACCACATCATGAAGGAGAGAACACCCTCCCTGCACACAGCCGACGGAACAACGCCGCCGATAAAAGAGATCATTGAAGGAGGGATAAATTGGGCTAAAGACAACAAATCCGACATAGTAGCGATGATAGCTCTCACCGTGAAAGACATACACGGTATCGCCGACGCCCAGGAGATAAAAGACGCCCTCGGGGAGATCAACAGCAGAACCATACCCGCGCCGCTCAAGGAACTGATCGGGAACAAAATAAAAGACTTCATAGAGCACAGGGAACTGGATAAGCCTACGCCGTCAAATTACCGTACATTAGAGGAAGCCGGCCTGCTGAAAGAAAGCGGAATAAAAGATGAAATCCGCCACATCCTACCCCTGCCCATGGGGGATGTGGAGAAGGAGACCGTAAAGAAGAAATTCTCCAGTGCACTAAGACTGAATCGTGAGGGCCGAGAGCAGACCCAAGTAATCTACGACATAACCCGCCCGGATGCAACAGACCGGGAGTGCAGGAGATTCCACCAGTTCATCAAGGAACTAACAGAATCATACCGCAATAAGATAGATAAATTTTTCACCTGAAAAAAAATGGTTAACAGAGACATTATCATTGACGCGCTAGCCCATGAACGATCCCTGCTCAGCAACTTCAAGGACATCCGGATAGTAGACCGACTTAAATCAATTGCGGGAGTTGATGTCGGCACCAGAATCCTCTACCTCTGCACGACAAGCAGCCTGTGGAGGTATATGTCAACCAAAAACTCCCTAACCCAGGGACCCTTCACCGGACTACTCCTACACGAAACCGGACACATAGACGAGGAACTACATGTGCCCTACAACCTCAAAACAAAACATAAACACATCAACTCAACCAACAGATCCCATCCAACAGTACCCAAATCATTCACCGGTTACATACTAAACATCGTGTACGATTGGAGGATCCACAAAACCTACCTGAACAAAGAAGACATAGCAGGGAGACATAAAGACGGCCTCAGAGACCTGCTGACGGTGAACAGGATCTGTGTTAAAGAACAGGACCTCTCCAAGAAATCCCCCACCACCAAGATCCTAGCAGCCGTCTTATCACTGCAACCAAACCTACCCGTTCTATCAGCAGAAGAAAAGAAGATCGTCCACAGAATATACCCGATCCTCAACACCACCACCCTCACCCCAGATAAACAAGCAATCAAGATACTTAATGAGCTGCCGGAAATCCCGGAAACCGAGGAAGATGCAACTTCTGTAATCCCTGTGGCATTCGGTTCCGGGGACCTGGACCCTGACCTAGAGAGTAAACCCGGCAATTCAATATACCGTGAGATAAGGGAGCGAACAGAGGAACAGGAGAGGGAAGATAAGGTAACAGACGGATTACGGGAGATGGATGATAG
>CBFCYF010000215.1:0-1717 GCA_965602195.1 uncultured archaeon
AATGTTTCATTGAGTGAGGTGATAACGCCAACGGTTTTCGTTCCGGTGGAAGATGCATCAAAGCTATCTATTGGATTTGATTCAGAGCATTCTGATGGCCTTCCATCATTATAGATTGTTGCATTGGAAGTGCCGGAATTAAAGGTTTCATTTGTGTGATATATTTCACCTGCGGCATTTGAGCCTGATGATGAAACGGTAAGGTAGAGTGTGGCATTAATTATCTCCGCGTTGGAGGGAACTCTGGTTATATCGAATTTAAGGTAGTATTTATGATTGGCCTCGATGACTATTCCCTGGTAGTCTATGTAGAATCTGGTCTGGGAGTTATCAGTCTTATCGGTATCATTATACATGATTAAGACAGAGCCTGTTGAATTAACGTAGGAATCACATTCCTGGGTTGAGGTGCATACTGTAAATCTGGTGGTGTTTTCCGTGGTGTGAACGCTGCCAATAGTCTTGTAACCTCCACTGGAAAAGTTGTGAACATCAATGTCTATCGACTCATCGCTCCAGGCATCTGTGTCAAAGTATATCGCAGTTATATCTGATTTATCTATTGTTGTGCTGAAGGAATAGTTTACCTGTAACGCATAATCGACCTGCCCCCCGGGATCGATATCCACCTCATCAATGGCTCTGTGGTTACCTCCTTCTGCCCAGGTATCGGTATATGCTCCCGAAACATTCTCACCCTGAGAAACTGTTTCGGAGTCTGCAGTTTCAGCATATTCCTTCCCACCGATTCCCGCCGTAGCCGGATCATCCACCCTTGAGGTATTTTTTGTTACATAAACATCATATACTGTGGAGAAATTCAGGGCTATAGTTGCATTGGTGAGATTAACCCACTCCGCTGGCTGGTAGATGTCCTTTTCCGTCTTTATGTTTATATCCACATTGGCTGCTATAAAGAAATAATTTAGAGATGAGGTTGATTCCAGTCCTGCGGTATCATTTACCCATATAAGATAGCTATAGTTACCGTATCCCCAGGTAGTGGTGAAATTGACTTCATAGATGTCTGCTGAGTAATTGAACATCTGCAACCAGTAGGATGATCCATTTGGTGCGGTTATGTTGGCCCACACAGTATCCACTCCATCGATATCGGTAACATTAGCTGAAATAGTTACTGTTCCGTTATAACCCTGAGGATCAGGTGTATCCTGCACATCCGTTATGCTTGGTTTATCAGACAGGGTAACTGTGGTGGTGTTTTCAGAGGGATTTATGTACAGTGTCTGTGAGCCATTATAGGTTGCATTGAATTGATAGGGTCCAAAGGCATCTCCGGGTAATGTATAGAATACAGAGGCCCACCCACTTGCGTTAGTGGTATCTGTGCCTATTACTCCTGTGGAATTCCAGAATGTTATGGTCTCCCCGGAGATGGGGGTTCCATTATCATATCTCAGCCGTGCCATCACCTTTATGGAGGAACCATTCTCGGGATGTGATTCATTGGTGGTGACTGAAAGCAGGGTGTCGGCGTAAACGGTGATATAAATAACATCCCAGTCCCACCCCCCCTCAACGGTTATGGCCTCTAATTTAACAGGTTTCGGTCCGAGGGAAGCACATAAATTAAAGGAAAAGAAATACCTGAAAAATGAAACCTTTATCGATCAGCTCAATGTTGCAGATGTTGTTTTTGCGAGTAAATCTGATCAATCAAGTGACGCTGATCTTAAGCAGTTTTATCAATTTTTCC
>CBFCYF010000216.1:0-1711 GCA_965602195.1 uncultured archaeon
AGATGAAAAAAAATAAAGAAAACAAAACCAAAAACACAACCCACAACAAAACATCCAGAATACAAAAAAACATAAGATAACTCACCGCAAACCCGAATATCACCCCCCACCACCTGAATCCCCAAGATCACAAATACGACACAGACCACCCCTAAATAGATCACTCCAACCTACCCCCCTACAATCCCCATTAATCACCTTGAATATATTTATGGTATTACACTACCAGAGTATTTATAAAGACACCGGTAATATATTACTATGGAGCTCACCGTACTCAACCCATGGTGGAAGGGAAAAGAATACATCAGAGAAGATAAGCACATAAAAGAACTCGAATCCATGGCATACAAGTGGAAGCCTAAAATATCTAAGGAGATAAATCTGCTGCCCGGAAATATTTTCAGTCTAAGAGGGCCAAGACAGATTGGAAAAACAACCCTGATAAAATCACTTATAGCAGGACTTCTAACCAGCGATACAGACGAAAAATCTATTTTCTACTGGAGCTGCGACAATCTAGTGGATTACAGGGAACTAACAGAGCTTATAAGAGAATACATTGAGTTCTCAAACACCTTCAATATTAAAGAAAGATACATATTCCTGGATGAGATATCAGACATAAGAAACTGGCAGAAGGCTATAAAATTCCTGGTGGACTCAGGGGAGCTTAACAACTCCTGCATATTTCTGACCGGCTCCCACACCCTGGATGTGAAATACGGATTTGAAAGACTGCCGGGAAGAACAGGAAAACACGGAAAAGACTATCTCCTGCTGCCACTTACCTTCCGTGAATTTATAGACATGGTAAAGCCCGACATAACCAAAAAAATAGGTAGAATAAATACACTCTCCAAAAAAGACATAAACAAGGAACTAAAAACCACAACCCCCTTCCAGAAAGACCTGAAAATCCTCTTCAACAAGTATCTCATAACCGGAGGGTTTCCCCTAACAATCAATGAATTCCTCACATCAGGAAAGATACCGGATTACGTATATGACCTCTACTCCAGCCGGATTATAGGCGACATAGTAAAATGGAGAAAACAGGAGAAGATATTAAAGCAGGTGATGAGGGCAGCCATACAAAGACAGGGCACCCCGATAAGCTGGGACTCCCTCGCAAAGGAGGCTGAAATCAAAAGCCATAAAACCATAAGCTCGTACGTAGAAGACCTAGAGAATATGTTTGTGCTGTCAATCCTGTATTTTATTGATTTAAACAAAAAGATTCCTGTCCACGGAAAGAATAAAAAAATATACTTCTCCGACCCATTCATATACCACGTTTTCAACAAACTAACCTATTTTAAAACAGAGGTCACACCGTCCCTTATCGAAGCCACATGTGTAACACACCTAGAAAGATTTCTACAAACAGATTCCGTCTTCTACTGGAAAAATAAAAGAGAGGTGGATGTGGTACTTAAGACAAACGGACTGCTTGCAGTTGAGATAAAATACCAGCAGAGGATATCAAGAGAGGATTGGATGCCGCTGTTTCACTTTAAAAAAGGAATACTGCTCACAAAAGGACACATTGAAGATAAGGGAGAATACCTAGCAATTCCGATACATCTCTTTCTTTCCATGATTTGATGAAGACAAATCATTTTACCCCAATAATCCTCCCCCTCCCTGTCCACTAAAACACCATAAACCGAGGTATCGAGAAAATAGCATTTCATGATAATCTATAACT
>CBFCYF010000217.1:0-1630 GCA_965602195.1 uncultured archaeon
AAACAAAAACAGGAAAAACATAAGGATCCCTCGACGACTCATCCCCCACCCCCCAACCCGACAAATCACAAGAAAAACCACAACTATTCCTAAACATCACATACTCATCATTAAGATTCACACAATCATCACCCTCAGCATTCCAATGGAAGTAGGCAACCCCAATACACCTATTATCACATCTATCCATCGAGGATTTGCACAAGTTAACCTTATCCCCCAGACACACACCCCAAGCACCCCTCAACTCAGCCTCATACACCACATTCGGAGGAATAATATACACTGTAGCATACCCCTCCCTCACCAACCGCACACAGACATTCTCGTCACCCAAAAAAACATACCTCAAAGACCTACCATACTGATCCTCACCCACCACATCCCCCTCCAAAACAACCTGTTTCCCCTCAACCAAAACCCTCAACCTCTCCGTTGACTCCACATAATAAGGCTGCCCCATCTCAGGAGCATTTATTCCAAGCACCCTAACCTCCCCCCCACCCTCCAACCACACACTATCCCCCTCAATAACCTGAGACACAGTTGCGGTGACTTTCTCCGCGACCCCACTGGAAACAGCCAATGCACCCGGCTGTGCCGACACCACCTCATCCCTATCACATACCCTATTACCATCCTTATCCAAACAACACTCACCAATCTTATACTCATAATATGGCTTGTTGCATACGGTTCCGGTAGAGACACAACCACCAATAAAAACAAGACCTATCACCAAGACCAAACACACCATCACTGCCACTTTCCCACACCCCCCACCCACGTTCTTAACAAAACCATCCATCATTATCCAATTAGTAGGCGCCATTTAAATAAATACCCCCAACCGAAAAACACCACCAACCTACAGCTAAAAAAAAAAACAACAACAATCAGATTATCAACTTTACCAAGTTAGTATTCCCCAAAGGTTTCTTCTCTATGATCCCCCTCTGCTCAAGCCTCGAAAGCGTCCTAGACACCCTGACCTTTGAAAGACCACTCTCCGCCACAAGATATGTCTGCTCCATCCTCCTCTCCTTCACCAGCAACTCAAGTATAACCCGCTCATCCTCCGGCAAAACCCTAAGCACCCTCTGAAGTTGTCTCCTGCTGATCTTCCACTGGAACAACAAAATAATCAACGCCCCCACACCCATAGAAGCAGCAGCCATACCATAAACAATAAGAGGAATTGATGAACCCGTACCCTCAATATAATAACCATTCAACACCGAAAACAGTATCCCTAAACTAAATACCGCCACTATCGCCACACCAAGCCGCATCTCAGAAACTTCCATATCCAATCACACATCAACCAATTATATCCCCCTTCATCTCCTCAAAGGTCTTTTTATCTATCTCCCCCAGAACATACCTCCTCTAAAGAAGATCCAGAGGAGAATCCCTCGATCCTCTCACCACCCAATAAAATATCAACGCAAGAAGCAGGATAATAAGAATATCCCATATAATAAAAGTGGGCACCCCCAAAACCGTATGCTTTAAGAAACCACGGGAACCATTACCCGCCACACCACCTAAAACACGACCACAAGGTTCAACCCAACTAGTATTCATCTCAATCCGGCGGCCCCCCCGCGGAAGCCGACCCGACTATCTT
>CBFCYF010000218.1:0-1572 GCA_965602195.1 uncultured archaeon
ATGGATGCTATAGTGAAATCCGGGGATTTTACTTCGAGGGGTGAGCTTCTGCGTGCACTTCTTAGAAAACTTGAGTATGAGAGGCTCTCTGAAGTGGCAAAAAGGGATATAGATGAGGGTAGAAGACAGGAGGGCAAACCTCTAAATGAACTATTTTAGATTCACCCGCACCCAGAAGTTTGACGAAAGACTAAGGGAACTGGATCCCGCTGTTCAGAAGAGGGTTCTTAGGAAACTACAGGAATTTCAGATACAGGTAAATGACCACAGTATTGATCCCCGCTTTCACAGAAACACAAAATTTATTACAGAGAAACGCACCTGGAGACTGAGGATAGGTAAATACAGGGCATTCTTTGATATCCTGAAAGAAGAAATCAAGTTTACGACTGTGCTACATAGAGATAAAGCCTATAGGTAACCCGGGTTTCTTTCTATTTATCTTCCAATTCCAGATTACTCCATTAACTACTTAACGCCTCCTTCAGCACCATATCGCCTTTCTCGTTGAACACTATCTCTAGTCTCTTCCCTCCCTTCCATCTTTTAGCGTTCACCAGGGCTTTAGGTAGGGTTATGAAAAACTGTCCTTGCTTGGATTCCTGGAGGATCATTTTTATATCAATAATTTTATGTATAATCCTATACATATTTAAGGCTTAAATACCATAATCCGCCCATAGGGCTTTAGACCTTTAGTTCTGTCTCCCCCCTCAGCTATGGAAAAAAGGGTCATATACTCTTACCTAAGGGGTTATGATTCTATATCTTATACCTGTTGTATTTACTCTCTGGAGAGACAAACTGCTGTCCATTTCCTTGGAGGAAAAGATGAAAAACAACCAAGGAGATAAAAACTAAAAAAGAGGCTGATGCCAATATGGTATTCTATCCCTCAACCTCCTTCAGGTGCACTTAACGAAATTTATCCGTCAATGGTCCGGGACCTGGGGATATCCACGGATAAAAAAACCCTGGGCCGGAAGATGCCATATACTGTAACTGAGAAAGGAGATATTCTTCTTAAACTCTTCACTGATTAAGATTAAAGCATTTACTTGCGGACACGTGTCCACAAGTTGAAGAACGAAAACCAATTACCTCTTTTTCATGTCTTTCAGAGTCTCATTCAACTCCTTTATGGCTTCTGATAGTCCCTTATACACATCAACGCCTTTATAGATCTGATCGAAGGTAAGGGAATGGCTGAACAAGCCTATATCTAGAACAAGAATATCATCATTAAATTCCAGAGCGGTAACCTTAATCCCGGGGTTGCCTATCTGCTTAACCAGTTTATCAACGTCATCAGCATCTTTTTTGAGCCATTCAACAAGGTGTTCAGATATCTCCTCATATGCCCTCTCAATATCCTCTTTCCCCCCCTCTAATACAACTTCCACCCTACCATCAGGGAGATTAAATGCCCCTCCTTTTTTAAAACCAGCACTAATCAAAGCCGAAGTAACTTTAAGTCTGCAGCCTACGTGTTGTACGTTTTCACCGGTGATATAAAAAAGAGCTTTCATAATCGTTAATCTATAAACATCCACGTATATATGCGTTTTAGGC
>CBFCYF010000219.1:0-1572 GCA_965602195.1 uncultured archaeon
GAAACAACACATCAAGAGTATGACCTAACACACAACTCAAGTGATCCAGAGCCCGGATACCGTGAAGGTTCCCGGACATCCCCCGCCCGAAACACCCCCAGAATATCATGGAAGGCAACAGATTCAAGGGAATCCAGGGATTTGGATTCCACTCAATCCTCAACCAACGACCCCACTATCTTTGGAACCCTATACAGGGAGGTGTATCCCTTCCCGCGAGCCCACATTCTCACCTTATATCCCAGATTGCTTTCTATCAAATCATCCATTAGTCTATTCAAATGGGTCCTACTCTTATCCACATATTCTTCTGCATCATAAACACTGAAACTTTCCTTCTTAGATAAAAACCTTAAAATCGCTACGTGATCCTCACCTAATCCAACGGTTCTACTCCGGTCAACCTTACGTATGGACTCTATTATATCCTCCCCCCGCACTCTCGCTTCCTTCATGTCACTCATCACCTGCTGACAGTATCGGAATGATTCCCTAAGGTTGCCGTTTGTCCGGTCAAACAGTATCCCAAGTGCTTCGTCATTGAAGAGAGAGGCTATCTTCTCCTTATATTGTGAATAGGCCTCCACCCGCCCCATAATAAATTCCTCAAGCCTCCCCGGCTTATCAATGGGGAAAATCGTATGCGGCAGAGTAAAATGATCATAATAAGCTCGGTTGATATGTGAGATACCTAATGTTCTTTTATCCCCTGTTGTGATCAGAGGAATCGAATCAGGCAAACTATCAACCACATACCTGAGTGTGTTAAGGAGCAGCGTCGGCTCAAATTTATCCAAATCATCCATGATAAAAGCCGTCTTTGTCCCTGAAAATTCCTTTGTAACCAACTCCAAAAGTTTTTGTAGCTGCATACACTCTAATCTACTGGTTTTTATGGACTCCCCTACCACCTCTCTTCTACCCCCCTCCGATGTTATCTTACCTATAACTAAATTCAGAACAGCCCCCACCCCCCCAGATATCTGTTTCTCATAATGTGTTGTAGTCTCGGTTTTATATTCCTTCTCCAAGGCCTCCAGTACTCGCTCCCGGCTCTCTTTTTTAAGGTCAACGGCTCCGATGCCCTCCAAAATCTTGATATAAACATCACGCGTATGTTTACAGGGCTGAAGACTGATCTTAATAGTCCCAAATCCCGCCTCTCTTAATTTATAGTCAGCATAATTCAGTCCACTGCTTTTTCCTTCCCCTAAATCACCCAAGAGGATGTATTTACCCTCCCGCATATCCGAAATTCTTTTGACCAGCTCTTTAATACTTTCTCTGTCTACAAAAGCCGCCTCCCCATGTTTTTCTATATCCACCGGCTCCAAAAAGAAGGGATTCCTGGAAAAACCAAACCATAACAACCAATCTTTCATCTTAGTTTCATTTATAGTATTTAATGTATTTATAGGATAAAACTACTATATAAAAAAACAGATATCGCAACATCATCCAGTTTCATTTACGATATTCACTTTCATTTAAATCATTTATCCCTAAACCCCCCCAAAAACGGCCTTTAATGCCAGCGTTATTATGTGGGTGCTCTGCCCCAGCTCTAGTAGT
>CBFCYF010000220.1:0-1564 GCA_965602195.1 uncultured archaeon
AGGAACACTTAAATACGAGTTTCATTTTAATAGAGTTGAATTAATTGAATATATCAATAGATATATAGAAAAGAGAGGCTTTAAATACTACCAACACACTTAAAACAATCAGAACACCCAGGCCGAACCACATACCGCCCCCAATTCAAAAAAAGATCATGAAAAGGATACACACCCAAAGCCCAAAAACACAACTCCCGCCAACAAGAACCCCTAAACAAAAGAGAAATACAGCGAACAAACAAAAACCTCAACCTCTCAAAAAAACCAAGAGAAAAAACCCGACCAGAAACATCCTTATAAACAAGATCCATATTATCGCCTAAGACATCTTTTTCCGGTGGGTATCCCAAGCCTTGAATTTAATTACTCTGGTCATCCTCATCATCCTCATCATCCTCAGAATACTCATTATACACTGTGGATCTCCTGAAATCAAACCGGAACGGGAAACCATGAAAAATTAAACCAATTGCGACCCCACAAGAAATTACAAGCAAACACAAGCGATAAATTTCAGACTCCCTAACTGTTAGATAATTAGTTACAAGTAAGCTATCTTTAATCCCATCCAAATTAAAATCAGATACATGACCACAAGCAGAATCACACTCACAAGTAAAAGTACCCAACGCATAACTAAAAAGTAGCCCCACCATAAAACTAGTACACACTATAACAGCACTTAATATGATTACCTTTTTTTCATCCAGTGAATATCCATCACTCCTTTTATGTTCATCACTCATTTTAATACACCTTTGTGACATCCTCCCCCACCAAAATCTGATGATTTTGGAAGGGGCTTCCCTGTGATTCGTTATTCCACGTCTCTCACGAGAGCGTACGGGAGCTTGCGAGGTTACTGCATCTCTCCACCTGCATCCATTCCCTAATACAAGGGTGTTTTGTATGTTGCAGGCTTCATGAATGAGCATAGAGCCCTGTCACTTGATGACTGGTTGATTATAGAGAGATATACTCTCACCCAGTCGGGCATATAATAATATGGAAACGAAAACGTATAAGCCAAATTCATCCCCCACCAATCAATAGATTGGAAGGGGACTTCTTTGGCACGAGGTTAAACTAAAACCAAGAGGAAATACACTTACTCCGCTTAAGACGTACATCCCTCTTAGTTAAGACCGCCCCCCCCAGTTTACTGAAAGCAATAGGCTCAATCTCATCAGGAGAAGGCCTAACCCCCTCCCGAGACTTACGCAAGAACCTATCCCTGGATCTCCGCATATTAGAAGTAATAGGATACATCATAATCACAACTCAAACTTCTCAATCCCCGCAGAATCCATCTGCTCACGAATCTTCTCCTTAGTCTTATCCCGCTCCTGGAGAATAGCATCAGACTTATCCACCAGAGACCAAATCACCTTACTAGTCCGAGCATCCGAACCATCCAAGCCAAGCCTAACAGCCAACTCCTTTAACTTAAGAAGCCTCACCTCATTCAACTGAAGATTAATCCGGGCCTTACCATCCAACCAAGCATGATCATCACGATCAAGAACAATATCAGCCATTTTATGAATTATCAATTAATCTG
>CBFCYF010000221.1:0-1551 GCA_965602195.1 uncultured archaeon
CGAAAACAGAAAAACTAAACAACCCCAGACCACCTAAAGAACTCGATTCCTTCCTGAAAGACAACAAAATAAGTTACGGCAACTTCATAAACTACGCACAAGAACCAGGAAAAGCAAAACAATACAACCCCCAGATGGGAACCATGCTCAGAAAAATATACCACAGTAAAAGAAAATACTAGACCACCCAAGACAACAGAAAAACAACACCGACAATACAAAAACCACCCAAAACAAACACAGCCGACGCAGTCATAGAACTACATGCCACCAAAGACAAAAAAACCATCTACATCAACCTACTTGACACCAAAGAACACGTAACAGAAATACCCGCAGGAAACATCAAAATAAAAGCAGACCTAAAAAAACACAATAAGGTGATAAACACCAAAGAAATCAGGCAGATAGTGGAAAAAGAACACACGCCAACCAACCTCGACATGTACCTCATGCTCCCCATGGCAATAATAGACACCGCCCTGCTAATAGAAATACTCAGAAACATAGCTGGACACAGAAGAAGAAATTAGAGGGCTGATGTATTAACAAGTAGAGTCCTGTTGAGAATTTCTCGGATTTGGATAAATACTGTTTTCATGACAGTTGAGCGAAATAGACCCCCCCTAACCCACTACTATCTCCTCAAGCCTCTTTGGTAGAATAAGCGGGATTACCAGTACCTCCCCCCTTAAACGAGGCGTGACAGTTCTGCCCTTTTTCATCATATCCACAACCCCCAGACCCTCCAATATCTTCAGATCCCTCTCCACAGCACTTAATCTCCTGCCGAGTTTTTCACTTAGCTCAGAAACAGTTTCTCTCTTCCCCCTCTTCAATACATTAATTAACTCCATCCTCCTCTTGGTGAATGCTCTGCCTACCTCCGCATCCGACATAGCCAGAATGATTCCCCCCCTACTTGGAGCTTGATCCGGATGCTCTATTATATAATCCAGATACTGCTTAACTGCAACAAACCTTTCCTCGTTCATTTCATATCCCATTTTCTCACCTCATACCCTGAACATAATAATTTCGATACCTTCTGAAATTTTCTATTATCTCCCTAAAATAGTGACAAGAAAATTTTTGTATATCAAAAATTTTGTGTCGCATAGGAAAGTATATACTTTCCTATCCGATCAAAGATTATCTTGACTGGCTCGTATTTAGACAGTTTTATGGGTTTAGGTGTAATCCAATATCGCTGTTCATGTAAATAGTTATGAGCCGTATCTACACAGTAAACTTCATGCCATTCTCCTTTTATTTTTGCTCTGTAGTTCAAGGCAAATTTCACCATTTTGCCTTTATCCCAGAATAGCGTTATATCCAGTCTATCTTTGCTTGTTAGTTGATTCGAAAACTCACGTTTTCTCATTTTATACTTATACTTAACGCTTTTTGTATAGTATTATATAGGGTCTGCCCTTTAAATACAACAGCGGCCAGATCAGACAAGGACTAATGACCCGGGATGAAGCAATGAGCATCGAAAACAGAAAAACTAAACAACCCCAGACCACCTAAAGAACTCGATTCCTTCCT
>CBFCYF010000222.1:0-1545 GCA_965602195.1 uncultured archaeon
ATCTGTCTATCGAAATCCACGTCCCCGAAACCCCCAAGAATGTCTCCTTTGCTTCTCGCTGCCTCAATGGATATCACATCAAAATCCATCTCAATAATCCGGTCGATGATCTCCCCGAACTCAGAGTAACACATATGGGTGTGTATCTGCGTCCCCGGCTTTGAGATGCTGGATAACCTGAAGGATTTTATAGCCCAATCAAAGTATCTATCCCAGTCTCTTTTTTTAAGGGGTGCCCTCTCCCTGAAGGCCGGCTCATCAATCTGCACTACCCGGATCCCCGCCCCCTCATAATCTCTGATCTCATCCTGCAGACATAAGCTAATCTGATAGGCTACCTCGTGGACTGGAATATCCTCCCTCACAAAACTCCACGCTATTATTGTTACGGGCCCGGTTACCATACCCTTAACAGGCTTCTCCGCCATGCTCTGAGCTAAAGATATCTCCCGGATAGTCATGGGCTCGGGTCTTGAGATATCACCATAGATTATAGGAGGCCTGTAGCATCTGGTCCCATAAGATATAATCCAGCCTTTCTTTGTTGATGCTATGCCCTCCAGTTGTTCAGCGAAAAACTCAACCATATCACTTCTCTCAAATTCCCCGTGAACCAATACATCCAAGCCCAACTCCTCCTGTATCCGGATCACCCCAGAGATCTTATCTCTGATAAAATTCTTATATCCCTCCTCCGTAATCCTACCTGCCTTGTAATCCGCCCTCATCTTCCGGACATCCGGGGTCTGAGGGAAGCTTCCGATGGTGGCTGTTGGAAACATAGGCAGATCCAGTATCTCTTTCTGGATCCCGGCCCTCCGGTGGTAGGGAACTGACCTCATGAAGTCCTCCTCCTTTAGGTTTCTGACTCTCTTCCTGACTTTCCTGTTCACTCTAAAATCAGGGGGACTCCACCACTCACCCACTTCCTCTCCCCCGTAGAGCCGGGAGATTAACTGGATCTCCTTAAGCCTCTCCCATGCAAAAGCCAGTTTATTAAGTAACCGGGGGTCTAGGTTTTCATCTACGGCGGTCTCAGGCAGGTGGTAGAGGGGTGCTGCGTTGGAGACCATGATATTTTCTGCGCTCCGGGATAAATCCCTTAAAACATTAACGGCATCCTTGATGTTGGTTCTCCAGACGTTCCTGCCGTTCACGAGACCAGCTACCAGGATTTTGTCTCCGGGGAACCCGTGTTTCTTGATGTTCCCATAATTTTCTCTTCCGTTCACAAAATCCAGGCCTATGGACTTCACAGGCAGCCTGCAGAGGTCTCTGAGGAAGTCAACGCTGTCGTAGTATGTGAAAAGATTTATGTCGCCGCATTCGCCCATCAACCCATAAACCTCCTTTATGGCTTCTATCTCCCACTGACTCACATCCGTCACAAAGGCTGGCTCATCTATGTGGACCTCCCCCAGATCCCTGATGATCTCACAGTAGAGGTCTCCCAGTGACCTCAGATGTTCACTGAATTTTTCTTTTCCAATACCTTTTGCGAGCTTCAGGAAGGTGAAGGGGCCTATTAGATACGGGATGCCTTCT